>JAZURH010000242.1:0-6123 GCA_045606125.1 Lentisphaeria bacterium
CCACCCGACCGCCCTATAAGGTACTACGGAATCATCAAAAAACAATTCCAAAAAGAGAAAATAATTGCATTTATTTTTTGTATATAAATAATTGCATTATGATATATTTCAAATATAAAACTACACTCGATAATTTGCCTGTTTATATTTACTTGAAAATATCATGGAATAAAAAACTGGCTGAAAGGCACACCATAAGCACGATAAAAAAGACATCCGATCCTGCATCTGACAAAAAAACTTTTCAACTTACAGAAATACGCTGCCACAAAATCCCATTTTGCTTTTTTTGAAATGTCATAAAAATCCTGCCAGCTTGTCAAGCAGGGACTAACAGTTGAAAATGACAGTGATTATCTGTATATTACGCAGAAATGTCTTCAATAATACCTTTGAAAAGAGATTTAATATGAATGAAGCAATGTCTTTGAAGAATGGCGATGTACTGATGCTGGCAAATATGCCGGCCGAGCTCACAGCGCAGGTCCCGAAAGGCGGCAAACTCCGCTTTATGCTGGAAGAAAACGACTGCGAATGGGCGATTGATTTCAACGAAGGAGAATGCAGCCTTCTGGAAGAACACAGAAAAGGGGACGGAAACACCACAGGCCGGGCCGTAATAGAAGTTACCAGCCGGGTACAAACTCCCGTGCGCATAGAACTGACATACGGAACGCCTTCACGCCACGCCATACGTCTGATTATATACACAGTAGGCGAACAACAGACTATATCTCCCAAATATGCAAGAACACCCATGTTCAATCTGCTGCTGGGAACATGCCGCAAGCGGGGAATAACACTGACAGACTGGCATATACACATACGGGGAGGAATGACACCTGAACTGGCAGCCGAAAGAGAAGTTGATTGCGGCATACGCTCCACCGCAATGGAAAACTACGGCCGTGAATGGGAGATCTATGACAATAAGAAGCTCAGGGCATTCGCTGACAGGGCGCATGCCGTATCAGTAAACGGACATCATATTCCCACGGGCATACAGGTGAATGACAGAGACTGGTTCCGGCAAATCGACGATGAAACAAGAGCCTGCTTCGATTACATACTGGCGGATACGATGATAATGGGCAAACTCCCGTCCGGGCGGGACAACCGCCTTTGGCTTGACCAATCAATAAATGATGCTGCGGTCTGGATGGAGGCATACATGGAGCACAACCTGCGCATTCTCGGCGAGCCTATATCAATTCTTGCCAATCCCACCTACCTGCCCAAGGAAATAGCCGCCGGTTACAACGAGTTATGGACCAGAGAACGGATGAAGTCAGTCATCAGCAAAGCCATTGAAAAGGGAATAGCCCTGGAAATACAGGCAGGCTCTCCTTTCCCACAGCCTGAGTTCCTGAAAATGGCAAAGGCGATGGGGGCAAAATTCTCCTTCGGGACAAACAATTTCGACCCGGCACCAAAGGATCTATCCCGCTGGCTGGATGTCATTGAATGGCTGGATATGACAGGAGAAGACATCTGGACTCCCGCATGACTGAATAAATACTATTTTCACTTAAAAAACATTTGATAATTTCAAAATTTCAGGAGATTCAATTTATGGAGTGGCATATTTGCGGCGGCAAACGCGCTTTCAAAGATTTTCTGACAAAAGCAGGGCATGAATGCTGTAAAATAAACTTCTATTCCTCCCCGGCAGACCTCCCGCTTTGCCAGGGAAAGGAACATGTCTATTTTATTCTGCCTGATTATGACAACGGTGCAAAAATTGTTCCTGAGCAGTCCACTGAATGGCTGAATGCAATGCTTGAACTGCAGAACTCCGGTGCAAAATTCTACATCGAAAACTATATGGCTCAGGATTATCTGCACGGCATGTTTGCGGGCATACGTATCATGGGACGCGAAAGATACTTCTACCAGGAATACATAGTGCATGACGGCCTCCCGCTGCAATCCCGCAACGGCTTCTATCTGCCTTCATGCATGCGTAACGAGCAACTGGAGCTGGCGGCAGCATCAAACTGCATAGGCACACACAGCATTTTCAAACCAGGCACCATCAGTTATCCAATATTGCGCAGGAACAAAAACGGCAATACACTGACTGCATTGTCCGATCTTTCAGCATACGACGCCCTTTTCAGGACACCGCGTAAATTCTGGCGTGACCTTTGGAGCCGTATCATATCAGACCTGACCAATCTGCCCGGTTCTGAAATAGAAAGGGCTTTTGACGAGGCGTTTCCCCCCGTCATTTCAACCACCACCGGCAATACAACTGCCGCCGCTGTTGAAAAAGCATTGAACTGGCATAAAAACTCAGGTCTTTTCCGTTCCGCTGACGGTTCAAAGGGAATGTACGAGATGCTGCGTTCAAATGACCTGGGAATAAGGGCAAATCTCCGTACAGATGCAACTTTACTGACGGCTGCACTTTTTGCCACAGCCGGAAAACTGAACAACAGGGAAGACCTGCTGAAAATCGGTTGCAATCTGGCTGATTTCATACTCAATAACGGAAATCAGCGACCGGACGGATTCTTCAAGTGGTTCTGTCACAGAAATACGGTCTGGGCATCTGATTCCTCCAGAGATGGTCTGGCAGTATGGCAAATGTACAAGGTAACAGGAAAGGAACACTACAGGCAATCGGCAATCAAGCTGGCAGATGCATTCCTGCGCTGGCTGGAAAAAGATGGGTTGTGCTGCGGCAATTTTGACGGTGACACAATGCCGGTTGACAGAGAATCCAATGACAACCCAGTCTATTACGGTGAAATGGCGGCATTCCTGTTCCAACTCGGAAAAGATGAATACACCAAAGCCGCACTGCGGATAATAGCTATGATATCAAAGACTTTCCCCGAAGTCTCTCCATTCGGATTCTCAGATAATTTCACATGGAGCCGCTGGTTCCTTATGCTTTCAAGCGCTCAATATCACTCCACGGAAGATTTCTCAGACAAGATCAATACGGGGCTTGACTTCTTCGATAAACTTCAGGAAGAATGCGGTGGCATACGGGAGACTGCAATACGCCTGTATGACAATTCCGTGGAAGCCGGCATAGCAATAGGTGACGGTTCAGACAACATCGCTGATATGCTGTACTGCAATAATTTCCTGCTTAACAGCCTATCGATCCTGATGCGACTCCCATCATCGAAAAGAGGAAATATCGCCTGGGATAAAGTACAGAGCATGTACGGCAAACTGCGTGATTTCTGGCTTTACACGCAGATCAGCAGCCCATCACCAAATCTGGACGGCGGATGGATGCGCTCTTTTGATATGGAACTGGACGAATATTATGGGCTGAACAGGGACATGGACTGGGGATCTTACTGCATTATGGCAGGATGGGTCACAGGCTTTGTACCAATGGTCCTGCTTTGCGAAGACAGGGACATTTCACTTTTCACATAACACTCCCTGCGGCTGCCTGAAAATGCCATGCTTAAAAGCAAAAAGCATCTTCTATACGGCTCGAGATAATTTCAATAAAAATCCTGCAATACCTCAAACATTGCAGGATTTTTTTATTTACATTCCATCTGATTTACATAAAGACAAACTGCAATTTTTTTATCCCTTTAGCACTGCCATAGGCATCAAACGAACTATAGGCTCGACAAGATCAGCCTCCGCCTCAATCACCTCATCTATGTGCTTATATGCCTGCGGCGCCTCTGAAAGGTCAACTATTCCCCTGTTCTTTACGCCGTACCCTTTGAATCGTCCCCATCTGTCATATACGATCCCCGACATTGCCGCATCGCATTCCTCCACAGTCAAATCCCGGCTTGCGGCCGCCCGGCCCATGCAGCGTCCAGCTCCGTGTGAACAGCTCATAAACGAGTGTGGATTTCCCAATCCCCTTACTATATAGCTTGCTGTTCCCATGGAACCCGGTATGATGCCGATCTCACCGTCTCTTGCACTGGTGGCGCCCTTTCTATGTATATAGAAATCTCCGCCTAAATGATGTTCAAGTGCCGCATAATTATGATGTATATTTATTTCCTGCAGGAATTCTGCTTCAGGCACAGCTTCCGCAAGTGTTTCCTTGAATGCGGCCATCATTCGACGACGGTTTTCAAGAGCATATTCCAATGCAAAAGTCATATCCCTGAAATAGTCCTGTCCGTCCTTTATGTCCATCGGTAAAAAGGCAAGTTCAGGATCTGGCAGTACTACACGAAATGCCCGATTCAATCTCATGGCAATTTCCTGATAATATTTTTCAATTCTGGATCCCAGATTACGGCTTCCCGAATGTATCATCAACCACACATGGCCGTCATCGGATTTCTGAAGTTCAGCAAAATGATTTCCTCCTCCAAGTGTACCAAGATTGCGCCTGTCCAGCGTTGTCGGGAAATGTGCGGCATCTCCGCCGGAGTCAAGATAGTGTTCAAATCCTTCCCATTCCTGCGGTTCCTTATGGCAGTTACCCTCCCCTACAGGAATCCTTGCCTTGAGATTCACATGTATTGCACGGCGAAATGCCATATCAGCAAACATATCAGCCGGCAGATTTGTCTGGACGGCAATCATACCGCAGCCGATGTCCACACCCACAGCGCTTGGCAGAACAGCATTCACAGCAGCAACAACGCCTCCGATCGGCATCCCATATCCTGTATGGCAATCCGGCATCAGCGCCACATGCCGTTCAAGCACAGGATGCCGCGCAAGGTTCACAGCCTGCTTCATTGCCTCTTCTTCAACATTCTCACACCAGCTCCTGATCGGCAGGCGCATATTTTCATTTTCAAGAATCCACTTCATTTTACAACCTCCATTTCATAAAGTCCTTCATTTATTTCATTAAACTTAATATCCCCATCTATAAATCTGCGTATCACAATCCTGTTTGTATCTGCATGAAGAGACGGTGGTCCTGTGACAAATCCGCCCCCCGCTCCCAGCGCCATAGGAAGCATAAGCTGATCTGCCAGATATCTGTCAGCGGCCCAGCCGCCCTCAATATAGCGGCTGATCTGTCCAGCTACACTGCTTGCCACCTTGCTTCTGGATTTTCCGTAGCTTCCGCATTCACTGAAAACTTCAGTTATGTTATCATACTTCAAGAACGCAATAAGTACATTACCGGGACCGGGAGACTCCACGCACCGGCATCCACACCGCAATTTAATCTTGCCAGCCAGCTGGCTGGCAAGAATCCCGAGTTCATCCAACAGGATCTTTTCTTTTATCCTACTGCCGATGGCAAGTACATCCGCACTTTTCAATTCTCCACGCTCACGCAATGAAAATATGTTCCATGATTTTGCCGGAATGACAGACAGCCTGATCCTGCCGCCTCCGACAGGATAAAATCCGGGGCATTCCATATCAGCCTGAATATCAAGCCCCATTCTATGCAGGCAGGGAATAAAAGTACTGCTGAAAAAATCAAATGCGGGTGCTTGTTCAGTATATGTGCCGCCTTCAAGAACCGCTGTTGACGGTCTGTCCGCAAACAACAGTACCGGTAAGATCGCCTGGGCAAGAAGAAGTACATTGCCGGCTGTGCCTATTGAAAAATGATATTCACCGCCCCGTATTCTACCGGGAGTAAACTGCAGGCTTGAAGAACTGGGTTCGTCCCCAATCAATTCACCGCCGCAGATATCAGCAACGGCACGACAGCAGGTAAGATGCTGTCGCATCAATCCGGGCTTCAAGCGTCCCGCACGGATATTATCCATGCGGAATGCAGTACCCGTTATCGCTGCAAGACTCAATGATGTGCGCAGGATCTGCCCGCCACCCTCACCGTATGAACCATCTATGATTATCATTGCTTATGTCCTCACCAGATATTTAAGTTTCTGTAATTTTCACAAAATTGTTTTTTGCTTGACAAGATTTCAAAAGCAATTACCATGCCAATTTTTAAAATTGAAGGACAAATATCAGTTTCCAAACGCAGCAGAAACTACAGAAGTAGCACCAGTAACATCAATTTAATATCGATTTTCAGACTGATACCGATAATCAAACCAATACCAATTTGAAATTGAGAACATCATCAATGCCGCTGCTTCAGAATGATACCGATAATCAAACCAATACCAATCTTAGACCTGATTCTGCTCATCCCCAAAATTCTGCTCGCGCGCGCGATTGGGGTGGGTCGGG
>JAZURH010000243.1:0-3326 GCA_045606125.1 Lentisphaeria bacterium
AAGCTGCCTGAGAAAGCAGCCGTCTTCTCCTATCATACCTGCGTGAAGGACAGCTGCCCCGGCACGTGCCAGGGCTATGGACTGATTAAGCCCCTTGCCTCCGGGGCAGCACATGTCAGATAGTGAAGAAATGGTTTCCCCCGGCCTGACAATGGAGGCGACCCGGTAGACCCGGTCTATGTTAAGTGATCCGAAGTTCAGTATTTTCATTTTGGTGCCGTTTTCAGAATATCATACATGAAATTGAAGCATTGGGTTCGCTCCAGGTATGTGACTTGCCTGATGGAGTGGCGTCCGGCGTATTCATGCCATGTGGTATTGTTTTCAAGGACTGGAGCCGGCATGAGTCGTGATGTTACCAGGTCCGGGCGGGCGAAGTAAAGTACGGTGGAAATGTCCCAGATCACCTTCAAGGCGTATGGTACATTGTTCATGTACTCCCTGGAGCGTGCGGAAAGGAAACTGCCGATTCCGCCGCAATCCGCCGTGCGCTGTTCAATGTCATGCAAGGTTGTTAAAAGCAGTTCTGCAACTCCGCGGCAGGGGATCCATACCAGAGGCACTCCCGAATCAAAGATTATTTGCGCCGCAGTTATATCCTGCTTAAGATTGAATTCCCAGTTGTCCATGGTATTCAGATTGTTGCCGCCCAGCCACACTATTACCACATTGCGTATGATTTCCGGTGCCATAAGCAGCGCTGATGTCACATTGGTGATGGCGCCTATGGCAAGCACATAAAGTATTTCATCTTTGGCGGCGGCCTTCTTTGCCAGTTCAACAATTCGCCTTGCCGCGGGGCTTTCCACCAGCGTAAGCGGATCCTGCATAAAGTGCCTGGACCCGGGAAAGACAAAGCCGTCCCGGCTTTTGCCCAGAAGCTCCAGCACATGCAGGATTTCCTGGTAGCTTTTTTCCATGCCTTCCTCTGCAGTGGAAACCTTTCTGTTAAGAAAGGGAGCTGCCGTTACAGCCTGTATGTTCAGCACATCCGGCAGCAGCATTGCCATGCTCAGGGCAAATTGGTCGTCTATTTCATTGAAAGTGTCGGTGTCAAGAATAGCATTGACCCGTCCTGATGGCCGTTCAAGCATCTGGCACCGCAGATTTTCCGGCAGAACCGGAAACAAGGCAGAAATGTTTTCATGAATTGTTTTCATGCGTTTCTCCGTCCTGTATAGGTATTTGAGGTAATTTCAGAAAATATCTTTATTTTCAGGTAGAAATATGTTTTATTCGATTTTCTTCAGTTGTCTGTCTTCCATGCTAAACTTATCATTTATTTCGCCATTCGTGTCAAACGCAGTGATGTAAAGTTTTTTGTTCTTGATCTCCACCAGTATGGCGGCACCCGGGAAGGATTTCCCTGCACCACCTCCGAGGGTTATAACGGGGAACTGCCATTCATCTGTTCCGGGGATGGCCTGATATCTGTGAATGTGACCTGCAAACCATAGATCGATCGGATATTTGGCTGGATTTCCCTTGAACAGTCCTTCTGTCATCTTCCGGAGTCTGGGCAGCATGTGATTGAAACTGTCCTGCTGGCTGTGAGGTGCTACATGGCCGAACACAAGCCTGTATTCTGAATCGGCAAAATCCTTTGTCTTGACAACTTCTTTCAGCCAGGCAGTCTGTTCTTCCAGGAGCGTGTCCAGTTCGTTCAGCCCTGTGTAGCATTGATAGCAGTTGTCCGAATCTTTGGAAAGATGGTGCCCCGTATCCAAGACGATGAAAAACACATTTCCCAGTTTGAATGCCTGGTAGCTTTTGCCGTCTTTGCTTGCCAGATATTTCAGGTAGCGTCCTGCCTGTTTACCGTCAAATTCGTGGTTTCCACGCAGGGGGACAATCTGCTGGTATGGAGGGATCAACTTCAGGAAACTGTCGAAAATATCAAGTTCTATGTCATCAATGGGACCATGGAAGTCCCCCAGGTGTATGAACATGTCCGCATTGTGCAGTTCCTGCCTGGAATTCAGTATTTTCCGTAGTATGTTCAGTTTATCGCATTTCCTGCCGGGCTGGGTGTCTGCCATTATCCAGAAACTGTAGTCATGCGCTTTTTTATCGAATGTTTTGAAGGTGCGTACAATGTCCGGTTCTGCATCTCTCAATTCATTGCCGACACGCTTGAGCCCCCGGTATTCGTAAACTGTTGCCGGTGTAAGATCTTTCAGGTCAAAACGCATGACGGGACTGTCATCTATAAGCTGCCCACCCCGGAGAAGCTGCATCTTTTTCCATATTTTGTTTCCCTTTTTGCGGTATTCCAGTTCCATGGGTTGTCTGCCCTGAACCACATAGCTTATTGTAACTGAATCCGTGCCGGGATTTGTCAGGTACGGGCCGTAAAGTACTTCAGCGGGCAATGGCTGCCGCCTGATTTTGTGTGGGTCTGCATGTCCCTGCTGATTGCCCAGTGCCATTTTCCAGCCGCCCGCCCCGCTGCGTGTAAAAATGACAAGTTCATTGCGCCCGGCGCGGAGCGGTATGTCAAATACATAGTCGTCAATGGACGGGGGCCAGGAACCGTTGCCGGAGGAAGGAGTGCTGAATATGTATTGCCCATTGCAGTAGCAGTCGAACCACCAGTCAATGCCCATGCCTACGCGTATGGTGCAGGGTTTTTCGGCGTGCATGATGCCGACGGCTGCTGCTGTCATGCAGTTCTTGTCCGGTTGCGCTTCCCGCAGATCCATTATGTTGTCTTTGCGTTTTAACTGCACCGGAGTAATGACAGTGCCATCTTCCAGTAGTATATTCCTGTCTTCAAAGCGCAAGGATGCAGCGGCTTCAGTTGTGATCTTGTTTGAGAAAAAAATATTGAAGTCTTCCGGAAGCTGAACAGTAGCCGCTTTCACAGTGATGATTGTGGAAGCAGCAGCTGCAATTGCGCTGATGGAGTTTTTCATGGAGTAAAAGTCCTTCTTTTGTATCTAATGTGTCCTATGGTAATAAATGTGTTTAAAATAGAACAGGCCCATGAATTATCAAATGGAACGAAGTTTTTTGCCTCGGATATTTTTTAGATATTCAAAAATAAGTGGGAGAAGACTTGGTGCAGGAGATGGGAAAAATTGATAATCCGGGATGTTTTATGTATGTGATCAAATTGAGGAGATAATTTCAAAATTATAATTGAAATGTGCATTGACATGAACACATTGGCGCCGGTAGCGCTTCTCGCTGCGCTGCAGTAAAGTGGTGGGATTTCGAGCTGTTGCCTTCTATCTCATTGCGCATTTCGCGTTATTTTTTGAAATTATCTCTGAAGTTATAATTGCAATTTTAAATATTGCAATTATTTATATACAAAAAATAAA
>JAZURH010000244.1:0-3732 GCA_045606125.1 Lentisphaeria bacterium
ATACTATTTTGATTTTAATAGCACTATTCATTCAAGATACCTCTGCGGAAAAATTTCATGAAAATAAAGATTTGGGATCACGCACGCTTTGTTCAAGACAAGGCAAATCCATATCCGGAACTCAAGGCAATGCTGAAGACATTCGCCGAAAACGGAATATCCCATATACACGCATATCTGCCATCCATAGGCAATTTGAAGCCATACTGCGATGCAGCAGAAAATGCGGGCATAACCGTGGACGCATGGATACATCCGGCGGCAGAACTATCCAATCCACCCATGCGCAAAATATCCGATGCCCAAATGGACGAAATGGAACGCACGCAGGGACTGAGGCTCAGCGCACCATGCCCGAACCATCCCGAATTCAAAAAGCAGATGCTGGAGGCAATAGGCGCACGGCTGGAGGAATACGGCAGCCGCATAAATGGAATACATCTGGACTTCATCCGCAGCATAAACAGTCTCCTTGGATGGCAGTTCCCCTGCGGATGCGAAGCATGCCGGGCTCTCAGAATGAAATATTTCGGCTTTGAAATGCCAACAGAAGAAGATAAAAAACTGCCGGCCTACATCTACAAGGAACACGCCATTCTAAACAGAAACCTGACCGAAACAGTAGCCGCCATCAAAAAACTCACGGAAAGCCGGGGCAGACAGCTTTCCATGGCAGCCCGTTCAGATTATGCGAATTCTGCAGACATCAGGGGAAAACCGGTATGGGGCATAGGTCCCGCAGTCCTGGAAGGACAGGACTGGGCAGACTGGGCGGCAGACGGCATAGTGGACGCAATCAACACCATGAACTATCATACCAACTTCGATTTCTTCCTGGATAACCTGAATGCCCACATGCGGCTGACAAAAGGCGCAAAGGCAGAGCTTTCACCCGGACTTGCGGTGGAAAGCTCCATGGGCAGAAACGAACCCGGCGAATTCAGGCGCCGCATGCAGGCCATCCACGATGCAGGAGCAAAATCCCTATGCATTTTCTGCAAACAGGATATATATCTGCCCGAATACCTGCAAATAATAAAAGCATTCTCAGAAATAAATTAATACATACTGCTCATTATGAAGATACAAGTAAATGCAAAACAGCCGGGAATTGAAAAAAATAATTTCTGGAACAACATACATTTTCATCCGACAGATGCAGTGGAAGACATCTGGGGACAGGAAATACTGGACAAACTGGCGGCGGACGGTGCGGCGCGCTATGTCAGGCTGTACACGATGTTCGAGGATATTGTCACGCGCAACAAGGACGGTGCGCTTGAATTCGACTTCTCACAGCAGGACATACGCCTGGACTACATGGTGGCAGCCGGATACAAACTGCTGCTCTGCTTCAATTTCATGCCCACAGCAATGGCGAAGACACCGACTGAGCTGAGCGGATGCAGATACAAAGACAAGCGCTTCTGCCGTTCGAATCCCGCCGACTACAATGAATGGCGTGAACTTTGCCGGGCCCAGGCTGCGCATCTTGTGGAACGCTACGGCATTGAAGAGGTCTCACAATGGCTGTTCCACTGCTGGAACGAGCCGGATCTGGGATTCTGGATATATCCCCAGTTCTTCTTTGAATGCACAAAGGAAATGCAGGAATACAAGATCACGGAATACTGCAAGCTGTATGATTATTTCGAGGCGGGCGTCCATTCTGTTTCACCAAGACTGCGCGTAGGCGGCCCCTCCTGCGGCCACTACAAGGAATTCTTCTCCCGGGTAATGGAGCATGTTTCCTCCGGCGTGAACTATGTCACCGGAAAAAAGGGAACACAGATTGACTTTGCGTCCCTGCACTGCTACAGCTCAATACCACAGGATGTGCATGACCCCCTCAGGCACAAGATCTGCCCCGAAAGCATTGTGGACCAGTACAAAACATACAGGGGCATCATGGAGAAAAACGGACTGGGGCATCTCCCCGCTGTAATAGACGAATGGGCGGCAGCAGCAGAAGGCTACCTGGGAATAAAGGAAATGCCAAGAATGCGCTTCCGCGAAACAGAATACTACTCCGCATTCTATTTCAGACTTATAGATCTGATGTCCCAACTTGACATGCCGCCGGAGCGCATGATGATATGTCTCTCGGGACAGGATTTCAACACAGAGGATTTTGACGGGCACAGAACATTCTTCACAGCAAGAGGGTGGCGCAAACCCATCTGCAACGCATATTCCCTGGCCGCAAGGCTGGGCGAGGAACGCATCCCCTGCAGAATAGATTCCCCGCAGGAAAACACAAGTGCTTTTGCCACCCGGAGAAAGGACGGCGCCATCGTGATAGCCATTTACAATCATGTTTCGGATTTCGGCTGCGAAGGGGCACCGGCAAACATCTTTGTGGAAGTGGAAAATCTCCCTGAAATATTCAGTGTGGAACGCTTCCGCATAGACCAGGTGTTCAGCAATGCCTTCACAGCCTGGAGCCGTCTGGGATGCCCAACATCACCAACTGTATGGGAGAGGGAACAAATCTCAAGAAGGGCACGCCCGGAAAAACTCTGCAGGGACACCGAAGGAAGCCGTATATTCAAATGTGAAACTCTGCTTACACAGAACGCAGTGGAATTAATAATAATCAAACAGGTTGGACAATGAATTATTTGACAAGACTTTTCAAGGAAAAAGAAGAACTGGCGGAAATCGCAGGAAAAGCCGCAGGAAAGGCATATAAATTCAGTAAATACGGTCAGCCGGTACCCGAAGAACTGGTAAAGCAGTGCCTGGAATACAACACAAGGCTGGAAGAACTGCTGGTGGAAATACAGCGGGAAATGGACAAGCCCGGGCCCGCGCACTTCAGCAGGGAAAACACCTGGCTATGGGGAGGACCAACCCCATACTGGGGCGGTATGAGTGAACCTGATTGTGCAATGAAAGGAGCTGAATGGTTCGGTTTCGACAATGTGGCGTATGTCTACGGTCCGGTGGACGAGGAGGCCATAAAACTGCACAAGGGCGCAAAACGGCTTCTGTGCCAGCTGTCGGAAGTCAGCCGTTCACCGGGTGCGGCAAGAGGAACGGACGAGGAAACCGCCGAGAGGCTCAGCGCACTCTCGCTGAAATACCCCAATATTGAAGGCGGCATTATCGACGACCTGGTGGGGCACCTAGGCAGAGATGTGTCCATGGACACGCTGAAGAATATCTACAGCGCCCTTAAGTCCCATAACGACAAGCTGAAGCTGTATTCTGTCGTCTATGCGGCCGAAATTGAATCTCCCAAACTCAAGGAAGTGGAACCGTACATAGACGCAGTGAACCTGTGGGTGGGACTCAAGCAGCAGCTCAATGAAATGGACTATGCCGTGGAAAAATGCCGCCTGGTATTCCCGGGACGGAAGATCATGCTGGGAATATTCCTCTATGACTATTTCGCAACCCAGGCGCCCAATACAAAGGCATTTTTGGACATACAGCTCAACCGGGCAAGAACTTATCTCTCCCAGGGAAAAATCAGCGATATCGTGATTCTGGGTGACAGGGAAGTGATCAAGACACCGGAAGAGGCAGAGCTGACAAGGCAGTTCTTCGAAAAGGAATTCAGCTTCAGCTGACGCAGCAGCAAACAGAGGGAAGGCTCTATTTCTTCCCCGGTTCCTTAAGCCGGAACGAACTCAATGGTTCGTATCCGGCTTTTTTCATTAATTCGTCCCACTTACCGGGCAGTTCTATCTTCACAGATGCAAAGCCCCCGCCCGGTACGCACATGGT
>JAZURH010000245.1:0-6365 GCA_045606125.1 Lentisphaeria bacterium
CTTGCTGAAGATGCCCTTTGCATAGTCTTCAAGGATGACAGCCCTTATTTTTCCACTTTCAAGCCTTTTTGCAAGTGCGGTCAGCATTCTGCTTCTAAAGGTTCTCCCTATGGCATCCATGTCTTCCCTGTCTATTCTGACAACCTGCTGGTTTCCGGCTAAAATCCTTGTTTTGACTGTGGTGCATCTGCTGTCGCATCTTACAAGGGACGATGTGTCAACGCCGTTTTCATTCAGACATTTTTCAAGCAGGTCCGCATCCGCATCTTCGCCTGTTATACCGAAAATGCTTGCCTTGCCTCCCAGGGACAGGACATTTCTGGCTACATTGGCGGCTCCTCCGGGAACACATGTTTCTGAACGCACCTGGACTACTGGCACCGGTGCTTCCTGGGAAATGCGGTTGGAACGGCCCCAGATGTATTTATCAAGCATGACATCGCCTACGACTGCGATGGACTGTTCACTGAAGCGATCTATTATGCTGTTCAATTCCGTGTAACTCATAGATTCCTGCCTTGCGGTTGTATTATGCGCCTGACAGCTGCGTCAATGTCGACATTATTAGGCGGCAGGACGCTTCCTTCTTTTGAAATGGCGTCAGCCAGGGCGTTTATTCTTTTCATGTCATGGGCCATGTTTTTTCTTTGTCTCGGAGACATTCTGGTTCCATGTTCCCCTATGTACGCTATGCGTTTTTCTACATCTATTTTAAGCATGGAAAGCATGGCTGTCTCCAGTGCATCCTCTGCTTTGGACTTGTCAAGTTTTTTCTGAAGCTGGATGATGTCATAGGAAAGCTGCTGCCTGTCCACAGATGCTTCGAATATGTGGGCTGAGGCAAGCAGAGCTGAAAGTCCAAGCATAATTGCCACTTCCAGGACAATGAAGAATCCCACGGCCCATCTTGTTGACTGTGAAAGCATCCTGCTGGCGGTTGAAAGGGATCTGGATTCATGTTTGATGTGAAAGTTCAGCAGCACGCCGTCCGCTTCCAGCCTGTCTCCCGAAGTAAGAAGCATACCGGTGGAGGCAGGTGTGCCGTTTAATGTGACTGGTAGGCCTTCAGCAGTTTTCAGGCTGTGCTTTTTTCCGTCAAAGCATATTGTGAAAAGTGTTCCATGACCGGGAACTTCCATTTCGAATGGAAACGCGTCCGTTTCCAGCAGTTTGCGCGGCGACAGGCGCTTGACCTTTTCCGCCTCTGCTTCTATGTATGTCAGCTGTATGGAAGCTTTTTTCATGTTTTCGCCTCACTGGCCATACTGCTGTGTAACATCTGTCCATGCAAATGAATTGTTCTGCTGGGTGAGCTTGAGTATTCTGTTTTCAGCGTTGCCCAGTTCCCTGTTGCAGAAATTGCTGAGGGCCACACCTTCCTCCACCATGCGAAGGCTTTCCTCCAGAGGAAGCTGTTTCCCTTCCAGTTCTGCAACTATCTGTTCCAGACGGGAAAGGGCCTGTTCAAAGGTAAGCTGCTGTTCACCGGATTCAATTGACGGTTCCTGCTGTGTATTTTCATCTGTCATTTTTAGCAATTCTCCTTGAAATCCTATTCGGACTGTGTTTTTTGCCGCTTCTGGATTGTTTTTACTCCGGCTGTGAGTTCACCGTCCGCCAGTCTGATTCTTATGAAATCTCCCGGTTCTGTTTTTGAAGCTGAGTTCAGAAGACTTCCATTTTCACTGAAGACAATGGCGTATCCCCTGTCCAGTACGGATTGGGGACCAAGCAGCTTGAGTTTGTCATTTGCCCTTGTAAGGCGTTCTCTGTATGTGCGCAGCAGGGTTGCTGTGGAATGTGCCAGTTTATTGGACAATTCGTCAGCCATGGCTTTTCTTGACGGCATGATGGAGGGGATGATTCCTGCAAGTTTTCCGGTGGCAGTCTGTACTCTCAGCGCAAGCCTGCTGCCAAGTCTCTGCGGAGCCGCAGTAATGTATTGAGTCAATTGCTGCAACCGTGCTTTGCGCCACATTACAAGTGTGTCCATTGGTGATGACAGGAATCTGTTGCCGGCCGCCGCTGTAAGGCGCTGCCTGCTTTTTGATATTCTGTAGCTTTCCGTCTGCAGAAGTCTTGCAGAACAATATTCTATGCGTTCCCGCAGTCTGGAGCTTTCCTGGACGACGCATTTTGCGGCATCAGTGGGCGTCATTGCACGCAGATCGGCCACTTCGTCGCAAATAGTGAAATCCTGCTGATGTCCTACGGCGCTTATTACCGGGATCTGTGATGCTGCCACTGCTCTGGCCAGGAACTCGTCATTGAATGCCATCAGGTCTTCTTTCGAACCACCTCCTCTGGCTATCACTATTACCTGGCAAAGATTGTATAGGTTTATGTATTCGAGACGCCTGACTATGCTTTCCGGTGCACCCTTGCCTTGCATTGTGGCATCGAAAAACAGTATGGTCAATCCGCTTTGCCTGTTCCCCAGGCCACGCATGAAATCTCCGACGGCAGCAGCTCCTTCCGCAGAGATAAGGCCTATTACTTTGGGAAAAGGGGGGATGCGCAGTTTTCTTTCGTTTTCGAAAAGACCTTCCGCCGCCAGTTTTCTTTTCAGCTCCTTCAGCTTGAGCATTTCCGCACCATCGCCCTTCATTCGCAGGCTTGTGACTGATATCTGGCATTCGCCCCTTCCCGGGTATACATCGACTTTGCCGTATATCTCTACAGCAACGCCGTTTTGAAAATCCCGGGGGATTCTGGAGGCACCGTTCCACCATACCATGCGGAGGGACGATGTCCCGTCCTTTAAAAGAAAATACAGGGAGCCGTTTGCCTTTGGTGTGCGGAAATCCTCTACTTCACCGCATATCCAGATCTGGCGCTGGAAATTGTGCAGTATGCAGCTGCGCAGGGATTGATTCAGTTCTGTGACTGTGTATATCTTCTCCCCGGACTGTTCTGCCTGGGCTTCGGACGGAAGCTCCATTCCTATGTCTATATTTTCTGTGTTTTGCACTGATTGCTCCGATGATGCCGCAAACGGCGTGCAGGAGGCTACCTGTACACGCAAGCAACCCATAAAATTGCATTGAAAAATTGATTTGTCAAACTGTCCTGAGTATTTTTGAGAAAGTTTTTTTGTGCGGGTGTGTCAAAATGTCGCACTGTGTCACGCAATGACGCGCTTATAAGGGCATGGAATGCGGAAAAAAAACGGCAAATGTCACATTTCGCATGTAAAAATAGGAAAAACAAGGAGAAAATATTGTAAAAATAAAAGTTGGCACGGCAATTGCTTATAGAATCTCGTAAAGTCGAACAAATCAACAATCTATCCAAACCTGAAACAGAGGAGGTTATTATGAGCAAGATTCTTGGAATAGACCTTGGTACTACTAATTCGTGCATGGCAGTTATGGAAAACGGCAAGCCTGTTGTCATTCCCAATGCGGAAGGCAGCCGCACAACGCCGTCCGTGGTTGCATTTACAAAGAATGGCGACCGTCTTGTCGGATCCCTTGCAAAGCGTCAGGCTGTGACAAATCCCAGCCAGACTGTTTTCAGCATCAAGCGCTTCATCGGCCGCAAGTACAGTGAAGTTAAGTCTGATATGGACATGGTTCCCTATAAGGTTGTCGAAGGCAAGAACGGTGACGCATGTGTTCAGATCGGGGACAAGACCTACACTCCCCCCGAAATCTCTGCACTTATTCTGCAGAAGTTGAAGGCCGATGCCGAAGCTTATCTCGGCGAGACCATCACCGAGGCGGTTATCACTGTTCCCGCATATTTCAATGACAGCCAGAGGCAGGCCACCAAGGATGCCGGACGCATTGCCGGTTTTGATGTGCGCCGCATTATCAATGAGCCTACAGCCGCTTCGCTGGCATACGGATTGGACAAGAAGAAGGATGAAAAAATCGCAGTCTACGACCTGGGCGGCGGTACCTTTGATATCTCGGTTCTTGAACTGGGTGATGGTGTCTTTGAAGTCATGGCCACAAATGGTGATACACACCTGGGCGGTGATGACTTTGATGGCGTACTTATCGACTGGATGGCTGATGACTTCAAGAAGGAGTACGGCATTGATCTGAGGCAGGATTCAGTTGCACTGCAGCGCCTCAAGGAAGCTGCTGAAAAGGCCAAGTGCGAACTTTCAAGCAGCACTTCCACTGAGATCAATCTGCCCTATATCACAGCAGACGCCAGCGGACCGAAGCACATGAACAAGTCCATCACCAGGGCCATGCTGGAGCAGCTTACCAGCGAGCTCTGCGCCCGTTCGGAAATCCCCTGCCGCAACTGCCTCAAGGATGCAGGACTTGGTTCAAGCCAGGTTGATGAAGTCATTCTGGTCGGTGGTATGACCCGTATGCCCCGCGTTCAGCAGATGGCTGAGGAGATCTTCGGCAAGACTCCCCACAAGGGCGTCAACCCCGACGAAGTTGTTGCAATCGGTGCGGCTATCCAGGGCGGTGTTCTTGCCGGTGATGTGAAAGATGTTCTTCTTCTGGATGTAACTCCCCTTTCACTGGGTATTGAGACTCTGGGCGGCGTTTTCACCAAGCTTATTGAACGCAATACCACCATTCCTCACAAGAAGAGCGAGATTTTCAGCACTGCTGCCGATAACCAGACAAGCGTGGAGATCCATGTGCTGCAGGGTGAACGTTCCGTGGCAAGCGGAAACAAGAGCCTCGGACGCTTCCATCTTGACGAAATCGCAATGGCCCCCCGCGGAGTGCCCCAGATCGAAGTCACATTTGATATCGATGCAAACGGCATCCTGAAAGTGTCCGCGAAGGACATGGGCACGGGCAAGGAGCAGAAGATCACTATCACCGCAAACTCCGGACTCTCTGAGGACGAGATCAAGAAGATGATGGATGATGCCCAGGCTCATGCTGAGGAAGACAAGAAGAAGAAGGAAGCCGCAGATACCCGTAACAAGGCTGACTCCCTGGTGTACCAGACTGAGAAGCAGCTGAAGGAAAACGGCGACAAGATCCCCGAGGATATCAAGGCCCCCATCGAAAGCAGCATCGCAGATCTGAAGAAGGCCATTGAGGCAAATGACACTGAGCGCATGAATTCCATCATGAAAGACATGGAAGAGAAGCTCCACGCTTTTGCTCAGGAACTGTATAAGAATGCAGGACCTCAGGCCGGCCCGCAGGGTGCCCCTGGACAGGAGCAGGCGCAGAACGCCGGTGCTGACAAGGGTGATTTCATCGATGTAGACGAGAATAAATGATTTCTGGAACAGGCCGCGCCGCCAAGGCGGCTGCGGCCGCAAACAAAAACATAAGGAGTATTTGAAATGAATGTAAAACCATTGGGTGACCGCGTTCTGGTCGAAGCAGTCGAGCAGCAGGAAGTTATGAAGGGTGGTATTTATCTGCCTGATACAGCCAAGGAAAAGCCCCAGGAAGCCAAGGTTGTGGCGATCGGCCCCGGCAAGCGCGATGAAAACGGCAAGCTCATCCCCATGGATGTGAAGGTCGGTGACTTCATCCTCACAAGCAAATACGGCGGAACAGAGATCAAGCTGGATGACAAGGAATACAAGATCCTCAGCTCAAGCGACATCCTCGCTATCGTCGAACACTAATAGCAATATAATATTCAGGAGAATTAATCATGGCAGCAAAGCAGATCAAATATGATACCAACGGCCGTCAGGCTCTGCTGAACGGCGTCGCAGCACTCAGCAAGGCAGTCAAGACGACTCTCGGTCCCAAGGGACGCAATGTCATCATCGACAAGAAGTTCGGTTCACCCACAGTCACCAAGGACGGTGTCACAGTGGCTAAGGAAGTCGAGCTCCCCAACCCCTTCGAGAACATGGGCGCCCAGATGGTCAAGGAAGTCGCCAGCAAGACTAATGACCACGCCGGTGACGGTACCACAACCGCTACAATCCTCGCAGAGGCTATTTTCCGCGAAGGACTCAAGAATGTCACAGCCGGTGCCAACCCCATGAGCCTGAAGCGTGGTATTGACAAGGCAGTTGCAGCAATCGAGGCAGAACTGAAGAAGATGGCCATTGCCGTCAACTCCAGCGAAGAGCAGATCGCTCAGGTCGCCACTATCTCCGCCAACTCCGACAAGGAAATCGGCGGCATTATCGCAGAAGCCATGTCCCGCGTGGGCAATGACGGCACCATCACTGTCGAAGAAGCCAAGACCACAGAGACCACCATGGATGTGGTTGAAGGTATGCAGTTCGACAAGGGCTATCTCTCACCTTATTTTGCAACAAACCCCGAAACCATGACTTGCGTTCTTGAAGACGCACTGATCCTCATTCATGAAAAGAAGATCAGCAGCCTCCAGGACATGCTTCCTATTCTCCAGGCAGTTGCAAAGCAGGGCAAGCAGCTCCTCATCATCGCTGAAGATGTTGA
>JAZURH010000246.1:0-2827 GCA_045606125.1 Lentisphaeria bacterium
GGATAGCGCATTTCCTTCTCTATGCGCTCCGCCATCTCATGAGCAAGAACGGCCGCCCGTTCTTCACTGACCTTTTCAGGAAGGACAATGACACGCAGCTCGCGACCGGCCTGAATGGCATAGCAGTTTTCAACGCCTTCAAAGGAATTGCCTATGCTTTCAAGCTGCTCAAGTCTCTTGACATAAAGTTCCGTAGTCTCAGAACGGGCGCCGGGTCTGCTGGCGCTTATGGCATCGCAAACCTGGACAAGTATTGCCATGAGACTGGTTTTTTCAACTTCCTCATGGTGAGCGGCAACGGCATTTATGACATCCTCGTCTTCACCAGCACGCTTGAGTATGTCAGCACCTATAAGAGCATGGGTTCCCTCGACTTCATGGTCAACGGCCTTGCCAATATCATGAAGCAATCCAGCCCTGCGTGCCTTCCGTTCATCAAGTCCAAGCTGGGCGGCTATGGACCCCATCATGGCGGACACTTCTATGGAGTGCATAAGCACATTCTGGGAAAAACTGTAACGGTATTTCAGACGACCGAGAAGGGAAACTATATTGGGACGTACCCTTGTAAGCCCTGCTTTGGTAACGGCTTCCTGACCTGCCTTCTGTATCTCGGCCTCGACATCCTTCTTCATCTTGTTGACTATTTCCTCCACACGGGCCGGATGGATGCGCCCATCGGAAACCAGACGCTCCATTGTAAGGCGGGCGATCTCCCTGCGGACAGGATCAAAGCAGGATATTACAACTGCCTCGGGCGTATCGTCTATCAGCACATTAACGCCGGTTGCAGCCTCGATGGTACGGATATTGCGGCCTTCTCGTCCTATAATGCGCCCTTTCATCTCTTCATTGGGCAGAGGAATGGTATAGGTGGTATACTCGTATGCACAGTCGCCCGAATAACGCTGCATGGCTGTCACCATCACCTTCTGGGCTTCTTCAAGGAGAGTCTGCCTGTTCTCCCCCTGGAAACGGCGGATAAGAACACCCCTTTCACTTTCCATGGTCTCCTCAAGCTTCGTCAACAGCTGCTCACGGGCCTCTTCCTGTGTCAAATTGGCAACCCTTTCAAGTTCTTCGATCTGGCGCTGCACTTTCTCAAGAATGGCCTCCTCCTTCTCCTTGATTGCATTGGTCCTTCCCTTCAGTTCCTTTTCCTGCTTGTCAAGCTCGCCTGATCTCTGTTCCAACTGGTTCTGCTTCTTATCCAGATTGTCTTCTCTTGTGCTGAGCCTGCTCTCCAGTTTCTGAATCTCCTTCCTGCGATCAGCCGTATCTTTCTCAAACTGATCCCGCATGGAAATGAGTTCCT
Organism: Lentisphaeria bacterium; assembly: GCA_045606125.1. Taxonomy (GTDB): domain Bacteria; phylum Verrucomicrobiota; class Lentisphaeria; order Oligosphaerales; family Oligosphaeraceae; genus RGIG3456. The sequence continues at coordinate 1,316 of JAZURH010000246.1, forward strand.
CCTTGGCTTTTACCTTGGCTTCCTTGACAATAGTATCCGCCTCAAGAACCGCATTCTGACGCAGAAGGCGCGCCTCCTCGCTGGCCTGATCAAGAATCTTCTTGTCCGCATCCTTGCGGCTCCATTTGGCTATCACAAAACCAAGCAGAACGCATGCCGCTGCGACCACCAGCATGGGTATCATCATAACAAGGTTAACATGGGGCATGGAAGCGACAAAAGACAGAGCACCAAGCTGACTACAACCATAACTTTCAATGACTTCAAACATATTGGGATACTTCCTTCCAGGGCATAACGCCCTGATTAAATGAGGCTTGCGCCTCTGAATCAGATTTTAACAATCCCCGTCTCAGTCATCAGATAATCCATCCTGACATCGTGGTCTTCTGCAGGAATATACGGCAGCAATCCGGATTCATATACGATTCCCACCTTCACCGCATCGGTCCCCGCCAGCAGCCTGTCATAATATCCGGCACCGCGTCCGAGCCGGCTGCCATCCCTTGAAAACGCAAGTCCGGGCACCAGCCACAAGGCTTTTTCGCCGAAAATGCAGGGGGGGAACATGCGTTCCATTTCCTGCTTAGGTTCAGGTATACCATACTTTCCGCCGGCAAGCCATTCTCGGTCAAGCCCGGAAACGGCAGATAGACTGTACGCCTCCGTCTCCCGATCAAAAGCAGGCAGAAAAACCTGTCCCCTCTCCTTAAGCCAGAAGCACATTATCTCCGTGCAGTCCGGCTCATCAGGCAAGGGCATATATCCCACAAGAAAGGAAATATTCCCGGGAAATTGCTTAAAACTCTCCAGCCAAAGGGCGCTATCTGCGCCGGATGGATGCGGCAACAACTTTACAGCTCGCCGCAGCTCCGCCTTGCAGGACGAAACATTATGTAAACTGGAGGCCTCACGCATATATCACGGAATGTCCTTGATATGCAACAAAATGACTAAAAACGGTTCATGTTTCGAAAAAACACAAATACAGTCATAACATATCATCAGTGCCATCCATGTCAACCAAACATATTTTTTTTTGCTGCAATCGCCTCCATATTTCTTTTCAAGTCAAATAATTCAGGAAATATTGCGCCTCACAGAAAATATTAATGGTCACGCATCAGCCACCATTCATCCCATTTACCCCGGTCGGGCAAGTTTTTTTCGCGTGCGTCGGGGGTAGAGACTTGACACATTGCAAGCCTCGCTTTTAAACAGTTTCTTTCACGCGCATCGGGGATGAAATCCAAAACAAGAATGTTTGGACTGCCACCAGGAGTTTCTTTCGCGCTCATCGGGGATGAAATCCAAAACAAAAAGCTTGAACTGCCACCGGGAGTTTCTTTCGTGCGCATCGGGGATGAAGTCCAAAACAAAAAGCTTGAACTGCCACCAGGAGTTTCTTTCGTGCAGCTCAAGTGTAGAGACTTGACACATTGTCAGCCCGTCCTTAAACGACATTCTTTCGCGATTCTTTCGCACGCGTTGGGGGGAAGTCGGATCGTAGCC
>JAZURH010000247.1:0-2702 GCA_045606125.1 Lentisphaeria bacterium
AAAAACACATTAAGCTATGCAGCCGCCGGACTCATGCCTGAAGGACACGGCGCATATATTTGAGGATCATTGCAACACCACGGTCACCCGTTTCCTTGGTGGCGCGAGCAGCACTCTCCACATACCACTTGCTGCTGTCAAAGCTGCCCATATCAACTTCATCAGGGCAGAGGGACATCATAAGGGATGTCTCGCCTTCACCGGCATGATCGAAAGGATAGGCAGCCAGAATCTCGTCATCCATGAGAGGATGGTTCTGTATCCAGTTAAAGGGATTTGCATCCAGGCTGTCATGTGCGGTATAGTAGTCCGCCATGCTGTTGCTTCCCCACCAGCCCTCGCCTCTTGTCTGATCAAGGAACTCGAAAATTATCTGCTTGGAGGCAAGGCGGAAAGCCAGATCAGTAGGCATTCCGCTTGAGAAGTTTTCACTCTGGTGATGAACAAATGTATGGATATTGCGGAATCCTACGCGCAGAAGTCCCAGAAAAAGCTGACGCGCAAAGGGGACAAGTGCCTGTGAATCCACATGTACAGAACCGCGGTCTTCAGGGCTCTCGACTGCAAAACTGCAGGAACCGTAGTAGAACGGCGGAAGAATAACAACATCCATTTCCTTTTCAAGAAGTTCAGCGCAGCGGACAACCGCCAGAGTATCCATTCCGACCGGCAGATGCTCGCTGTGATACTCAAGAACACCGAGAGGCAGAATAACAGGTGTACGCTTTTCAATCGCTTCTCTGATCTGCCCCGGACGCATCAATTCATAACGCATTTTTCAACTCCTTTTTACTGTGTTTGGAAATTTATGGAAAATCGGTCGTAATATAATGCCCGATTACTGTTTTTTAAAGCAGAAACACAATACATTGAGACACAGTTCATCTCAAAAATACATAATTACAAGGCATGTCAGAGAGAATCCATGATTTCCGCGGCTATGATCCTGTCATCAAAAGGATGCTTTACACCATTTATCTCCTGGTAATCCTCATGTCCCTTTCCTGCGATAAGAACTATGTCTCCCTCGCCTGCGGAACGGATTGCGGCCTCTATTGCCGACGCCCTGTCCATAACAGCCCGGAAGTTTGCACCGTCTGGCATGCCTGCAAGTATGTCGCTGATTATGTCCTCCGGATTTTCCGTGCGCGGATTGTCACTCGTTACAAATACCATGTCACTTATTTCAGCAGCGGCCTGCGCCATAAGCGGTCTTTTTGTTCTATCTCTGTCCCCGCCGCATCCGAAGACAGAAATAAGCCTGCCGCCATCACCTTTCAGTTTGCGCAATGTGCCAAGCACATTTCTCAATGCGTCGTCCGTATGGGCATAATCCACAAAGACAGAAAACTTTCTCCCAGCTCCCGGTACAGCTTCCAGCCTTCCCGGCGCACCTTTGCAGACAGCCAGTGCCTCACCGAATCCAGGAATACCCATGACATGGGCGCAGACAGCCGCACCGGCGGCATTGTACGCATTGTAAGAACCAACAAGGGGCGTTGTCAGGACAAAGACTTCTTCGCCGCAGCGCATTTCCATTTCAGTACCAGAGGCATTCATGGACCGTATGCTGAAACGATATTTGCAGTCATCTTTCAAGAATGAATATGCAGCCACATTGCATCTCTCCCGGAGCTCCGATGCCAGCCTTGCGCCCCATTCATCATCGCAGTTGACAATAGCAGGAGCTCCATCCCTGAGAAAATCAGTGAAAAGCAGCTTCTTTGCCTGGTAATAATTCTCCATGGTGACATGATAATCAAGATGATCCTGCGTCAGATTTGTAAAGACAGCCGCTGCACATTTCATTGTTCCGGGGCGTCTCTGCTCCAGAGCATGGCTTGAAAACTCCATTGCGGCTGAATCACCGCCATTGGATTTCAACACGGCAAAAAGCTGCTGCAGTTCAAAAGGAGTGGGTGTGGTGCGGTCAGCCTGAACAGGCTTATCACCGCAGAGATCATACTCTACAGTGCCTATCATGCCGGTATTGCGGCCGGCTTTGCGCCATATTTCCCGCAAAAGACAGGCAGTTGTTGTCTTTCCGTTCGTTCCGGTCACGGCAAGGATATCAAGGTTTTCAGCCGGCTTTCCGGCAAAAAGCTCTGCCACAATGCCAAATGCCTGATAAGGCTCAACAACCTGTATCCAGGGCATTCCCTCCGGAAGATCATGGCATTTTTCCATAAGCACGGCTCCGGCGCCGCGGGAAACTGCTGAATCAATAAAATCATGCCCGTCAAGTCTGGCTCCCTTCATGGCGCAAAACAGCATCCCGGGCTGTACCTGTCTTGAATCGGAAGTGGCGCCGTGCATGACGGTCGTCAAAGGTCCGCCGAAAGATATCACCCGTTTTCCCAGGGCATTGATCAAAGTTTCAAAATCAGGACTCATGCTCAAAATACCTCCTGATGCACCATTTCGTCCTTCAAGCGTGTCTGCGGAGGCGGATTTTCACCCGGCCAACCGATTGCAATTCCTGCTATGGGCAGCATTCCATCCGGCAAGCCCAGTATGGCTGACACTTTTTCCATGCGCTCGGCGCGCGGATGTATTCCAAGCCAGCACCCTCCCAAGCCAAGCATATTGGCGGCATGAAGTATGTTCAAAGTGGCACCGGCGCAATCCTGTATCAGATAAGACAGTTCTCCCGCATGGGCATCTCCGGTGGAACCACAGACGAATATACCGGCGGAAGCGTC
>JAZURH010000248.1:0-15385 GCA_045606125.1 Lentisphaeria bacterium
CGCCAGCTGAAGCGTCTGCTTTATCTCCTTGAAAAACGCCTCGATGCCCCATCGGGCGCGGTACAGATTGCATATGGAATACGGGGACCATTGGAGATTATTGGTCATGAAAGCCATATCGCACGGCTTTCCATCCTGGCGTTTTGGAGTCACTTTTGCAAAACAAGAATACTTTCTCCTTAAAATTGCATGAAAATATGTTGTTTCTGAAAAGTTATGGGACATCTGTGGAAATGGAAAGACCGCAGATTTGAAAAACAAGCTTTTTCAATTATCTTGATGACTTGTCAAAAAGAAAATTGCGGGATCTTCCGCCATGCTTGCATGGCTTCCACCCCGCATAAATAAACCGGAGGTTTTCAATGGCAACGACAGGATATATGTTTGCCGGCCAGGGAGCACAATTCCAGGGCATGGGCTTTAAGCTGGTGGAAAAATCCCTCACAGCGAGAAAAGTATTTGAATATGCAGACAAGGTACTGGGATACTATATCAGCGACCTGTGCTTCAAGGCAAGAATAGAGAAACTCACCCCCTGCGCAGTATGCCAGCCAGCCATCTTCACAGTGTCCGTGGCATGTTTCGAAGCATACCGGGAACAGAATCCGGATGCCATCCCCGCTGCTGCAGCGGGATTGAGCCTGGGAGAATATTCTGCAGCAGTGGCAGCCGGAGTACTGACTTTCGAAGACGGCCTCAGACTGGTGGCGGAAAGAGGAAGACTCATGGACAAGTGCTGCGTGGAAAATCCCGGCGGAATGGCAGCCGTGCTGGGCGGTGAACCTGAACAGATCGCAGAGATATGCCAGCAATGCGACATAGACGTGGCAAATCTCAACTGCCCCGGCCAGATAGTCATCAGCGGAAACAAAAACGGGTTAGAGAAAGCTGTAGCGCTTCTGGGAGATGCAAAGCTGCGTACCATCCCGTTGACAGTTGCTGGTGCATACCACTCCAGACTGATGAAGCCGGCGGCAGAGGAATTCGCCAAGGCACTGGAGACAGTTTCATTTTCGGCGCCGACATGCAGCTTCATGCAGAATGTCACAGGGAGCGAAGTCACAAATCCGGATGAAATACGGGAAAACCTGCGCATGCAGATATTCAGCAGCGTCATGTGGGAAAAATGCGTCAGAGCAATGATTGAGCGTTCGGAACACCTGGTGGAGTGTGGACCGGGAAATGTTCTCAGCGGATTCATGCGCCGCATCTCAAAAGGCTATCCGGCAGCGCCAGCCTTTGAGGAAATCTGATTTTTGCAACACAATATTCCCTGCAGAAGAAACACTGTTTTGCCCCTTTTCAATGGACAATTCTGTGCATTGTGTTATATTATGGCGTTTTTACAGCGTTCCGGCTATGGACCTGGGGCATTACTGTCGTTCAGACTGGACAGTCTGGAGTATGCTTTGGCGGCCGACGTTGAAAACAGGATAAAGTTAAAATGACAAAAGAAGAAAAGACCAAGATTATCGAAGAGTACAGGCTCAGCGAAAACGACTGCGGTTCCAGCGAAGTTCAGATCGCCATTCTGACAAAGCGCATTCTTGAGCTCACCGAGCACATGAAGATCCACAAGAAGGACAACAGCACCAAGCGTGGCCTGGTTGCACTGGTCAACCGCCGCCGCCGTCTGCTGAACTATCTGGAGAACGAGGACTACTCCCGCTACTCAGCACTTATCAAGCGCCTGAGCCTCCGCCACTAAGGCACATCCCAACCGGGTCAGCATCATAGCCTGACCCGGTTCTGTCCTGCACTGCCTCCGCAATATTCCGGCAGTGCAGGAATGTCACTTTTAAAAACTGCGCTGCAAGCAAACGATCAGGATGTTTCTTTAAAACACGAAAAGCGCAATGTGGAATCTGACGGCAAGAGAGTCCGGAAAGAGAAGTTCGGAAGTTCCTGCCGCAATTCCGCAGGCGCACTGCAGCCGCATGAAGTAGAAACAAAAAACATGAAGGAATTGCAACATGAGTATTGAAAATGTAAAAATGGATTTAGGCAATGGAAGGGAAATCACCGTTGAAACCGGAAAAATGGCCCTTCTGGCAAACGGCAGCGTCACTGTCCGTCAGGGAGATACAATAGTTCTGGTGGCAGTCTGCTCGGCAGCCCCACGCCAGGGAATTGATTTTTTCCCCCTGTCCGTTGAATACCGTGAGCGTTTTGCGTCCGCAGGAAAGATTCCCGGCGGATATTTCAAGCGTGAAGGCCGTCCCACAGAAAAGGAAATCCTTACTGCCCGCATGACGGACCGCCCCATACGCCCCCTGTTCCCGGAAGGATTCGTGAATGAGGTCCAGGTCGTATCCACAGTCATCAGCTGCGACGGCGAGAACGAGCCTGATGTGCTGTCCATACTTGGTGCCTCCTGTGCTATGTCCGTATCTGACATTCCTTTCCTGGCTCCTGTCGGCGCACTGAGAGTTGGCCGCATTGACGGTCAGTTTGTGGCCAACCCCACTCATGCCGAAATGAAAAAGAGCGACATTGATTTGATCTATGCCGGTATCGCCGGAAAGACCATCATGATCGAAGGCCGTTCAAAGGAAATCAGCGAAGAAGAACTCAGGGATGCCCTTTATTTTGCCGACAGCATAGTCCAGAAGCAGATCGAGGCTCAGAAAGATCTGGCAGCCAGGGCCGGCAAGCCCAAGTTCGAGTTCACTCCCCACATTGCATCACCCGAAATGATGGCCTTTGCAGAAGAGTTCTGCGGCGACAAGATGGCAGATGCCTGCTCCGCTTCATCAAAGCTCGAGCGCCAGGCCAAGCAGGATGCTATAAAGGAAGCGCTTTTCGCCGCTCTTGCGGACAAGTTCAAGGATGAAGACGGCAACGCCCCTGACTGCCTGCCCGTATGGGAAGCACTTATGGAAAAGACCATCCGCGGTCTCGTTCTCGAAAAAGGAATACGCCAGGACGGACGCGCGCTGGATGAACTTCGTCCCATCAGCTGCGAAGTCGGTCTGCTCCCCCGTGCCCACGGAAGCGCCCTCTTCAAGCGCGGTGACACACAGGCTCTGGTAACAGCCACATTGGGTTCCAGCGGCGATGCACAGGAGTTTGACAATATCACAGGCGGAGAGGACAAGAAGTCCTTTATCCTGCACTATAATTTCCCGGCATTCAGCACAGGTGAAGTAGGCAAGTACGGCAGCTCCGGCCGCCGCGAAATTGGTCACGGTCATCTTGCCGAACGCTCTGTCCACGGCGCTATGCCCAAGGATTATCCTTACACAGTCCGTGTGACATCCGAGATACTCGGTTCCAACGGTTCATCTTCCATGGCCACCATCTGCGGCTCAAGCCTTGCTCTCATGGATGCAGGCGTTCCCATCAGCGACGCAGTTGTCGGCATTTCAATCGGTCTGGTGACCGGAACAGACAAGCGTGAATTCCTCACGGATATTCTGGGTTCGGAAGATCACTACGGAGACACGGACTTCAAGGTGGCCGGAACAGAAAAGGGTATCACAGGCTATCAGCTGGACCTGAAGATCGCAGGTCTTGACATAGAAGGCATGTATCAGGCCATGCTGCGCAACAAGGCAGCCCGCGCCCAGATCCGCGCCATCATGAACGCCTGCATAGACAAGCCCCGCACACAGCTCAACAAGTATGCTCCCCAGATGGACGTGCTTAAGATAAGCGTAGACAAGATCGGCGCACTTATCGGCCCCGGCGGAAAGAACATCCGCGGCATTGTTGATGAAACAGGCGCACAGATTGATGTCAACGACAGCGGCGAAGTCAAGATCTTTGCGGCAGGCAGCGATGCTATGGAAAAGGCAAAGTACATGGTCCGCAGCTTGACAGACGAAGTCGAAGTTGGCAAGATTTATGTGGGCACAGTCAAGACCATCAAGGACTTCGGTGCATTTGTTGAAGTCCTTCCCGGACAGGAAGGCATGGTCCATATTTCCGAGCTTGCCAACTACCGTGTCAAGAATGTTGAAGAAATCTGCCACGAAGGCGAGCAGATAACAGTCAAGGTCATAGGAATTGACGACCGTGGCCGTGTCCGCCTGAGCCGCAAGGCAGCAATGGAAGAAGAAGGCGAATCCAAATAATTGAAATATACTGAGAAGGAATAGTATCCTTTGATTGAAAACAGGAGTCCAAAATGAAAGAGAACATCCATCCCAACTACAAGAAGTGCATCGTCACCTGCGCATGCGGCAACCAGTTTGAAGTTCAGTCCACCACTGACAAAGTCAGCGTTGGTATCTGCTCAAAGTGCCATCCTTTCTTCACCGGCAAGCAGAAGCTGGTTGACACGGAAGGACGCGTTGACGCATTCCGCCGCCGTTATGCCAATGCTGCAAAGAAGGCATGATGCGCTGATTGTCTTTTCTTGACGGGCCCCATTTCCGGTCCGTCCACCTCAAAGGCGCAGTTGAACCCGGTTCGCTGCGCTTTTTTTGATTTTAACATCCTCGAATACACATACAGGCATCGGCATGAACTTGGAATCGTACATAAAAAATTCCGGATTCCGTCTTACGGAAATAGAACGGGCCATATCTGTATTTGACTTTTCCACCGGTTCCCAGAGCGAATACCGGAAGATGAACCTGGAATACCAGAAACTGAAAAATCTTCTGGGAACCTGGGATGAACTCTGCAAGGCACGCAGCGACCGGGAAGGAAACGAGGAACTCCTGAAGGAAACCGATGACCAGGACTTCAGGGAAGTCATAAAGGGCGACATTGAGGCCCTTGAAGAAAAAATCCACAGACTGGACGGTGAAATAAAGGCCCTTATACTTCCCACCCATCCCAATGAGGGAAAGGATGTAATCATGGAGATAAGGCCTGCAGCCGGAGGGGACGAGGCGGCATTATTCGCCGGAGACCTGTACAGAATGTACCAGCGCTTCTGCGAAATGCACGGCTGGAAGACAGAACTTATGGATTTAAGCGACACCCAGCTGGGTGGCATCAAAAGCGTTTCCTTCAAAGTAGTAGGCGACGGAGCATGGAGCCTGCTGCACTTTGAAAGCGGCGTTCACCGGGTACAGCGCATTCCTGTCACAGAGGCCCAGGGACGGGTACATACTAGCACCGCCACAGTGGCTGTGATGGCTGAAGCTGAAGAAGTGGATTTCCAACTGAACCCGGAGGATCTGCGCATAGATGTGTTCCGTTCATCTGGACATGGCGGCCAGTGCGTCAATACCACAGATTCGGCCGTGCGCGTCACTCATATTCCCACAGGCATGTTCGTCGCAAGCCAGCAGGAAAAATCCCAGCACCGCAACAAAGAAATCGCAATGACCCTTCTGCGTTCCAGATTGCTGGAAATCAAACAGCGGGAAGAAGACGAGAAAAATGCCGGTGAAAGGCGCTCACAGGTAGGCACAGGCGACCGCAGCGAAAGGATAAGAACCTATAATTTCCCCCAGAACAGAATAACGGACCACAGGTTCGAAATCACGCTGTACGACCTTACAAACATACTTGAAGGCAATATGGATGGCCTTCTTGGTGAAATCCGCACCATAGATGCGGATCACCGCTTCACGGAAATGCTGCTTAACGAATAGCAGACGGCATTACTGCCGGAAAAGCATTATTCAAGAATAAAATCCCTGAAACAGTCCGGCAAATGGAAATTAAGAATGGGAACCGGAGCCCAGCTTATCCAGTGGGGATGGGATGTATTGTCGCCGCATTTGTAGAAATTGCACTTCCATGACTGGCCTCCCAGTTTGCCAGTATCCCCGCAATAAGGTTCGATGGCCCGGCGCGGAATTGTAAACTGGCAATACCATGTCAATGGTTCCGTGATTTCAGGATCCACTACAGGCGGAAGACTTGTCTTTACGCTCATGAATGCAGCATCCTCGGGCGCAACATGTATGTATTCCTTGTATGCGTCCCCTTCCACCTGGTGATTTTTCACGTAGTAGAACAAAAATGTGCCGCCGGCATTCATTTCCAAATTGAAATATCCGCCGCCGCCCGGCCTGAAGAAAAACTCCACGCATGAATCTGTGCAGACCATGTCCTGATAATGTGTATGCACGGACTTCACATAGCGGTCTCTGACCTGGAATATACCATAAAGCGCATTATCGTCATGCACGACCTTCACTTTGACTTCAGGACGATGTTCACTGCTTTCCGGGCGCACACTTTCCAGCGTCACCACCTGCGCATCCTTCCATGCCTCATCTTCCCAGCAGCAATCCTTTGCGGGAGCTCCTGACACTGATTTTACAAAATACTGCATTGCTGAACTTTCTCCCCGCATTTTTCAGAAAACTGAATCGTACTTATCTTGCATGTCGACATGCTTGAATGACTTTGCACCTGATGCGTAATCAGCCACTATGTTTCCGCTTCCCGCCAGCAGCCACTTGTATGTGCAGAGACCGTCCAGGCCAACAGGACCGCGGGCATGGATCTTTCCCGTGGCTATCCCGACTTCAGCTCCAAGACCGTATCTGAAACCGTCACTGAAGCGGGTACTGCAATTCCAGAAGGCATTGGCCGATTTCACCATTGAAGTAAACAGCTTCGCATTATCCGCATTTCCTGTTACAATTGCGTCTGTATGTCCGGAACCATATTTGTTTATGTGAGCTATGGCGTCCTCAATGCTGTCCACTATCTTTATGGAAAGCACATAATCCAGATATTCAGTGCTCCAATCCTCCTCTGAAGCCGGCTCCATTTCAACAATACCGCAGGCACGCCCGCAGCCGATCAGCCTTACCTTTGCGGCTCTCAATGCCTCCGCCGCCCGGGGCAAATACTCACCGGCAATGTCGCGATGCACAAGAAGAGTTTCCGTGGCATTGCATACTGACACATACTGTGCCTTTGAATCAACTGCCAGCCTGACAGCCATGTCCATATCAGCTGCAGAATCGATGTAAAGGTGGCATATTCCGTCCGCATGACCCATTACCGGAATGCTTGTGTTTGCCATAATATACTGGACAAAGGCATTTGAACCTCTTGGGATTATAAGGTCAATAAACTGAGAAAGTCCCAGCATTTCCTTCACATCGTCCCTGGTTTCAAGATTTGCCAGCCATCCGGCCGGTTCTGGAACGGCCTGCACCAATGCTGCCGCCAGGGCCGCATTTGTTCTGCGGGCCTCTTTTCCGCCCTTGAGCATAACTGCGTTTCCGCTTTTCATGCAGAGCGACGCTATCTGCACAAGAGCATCCGGTCTGGCCTCAAAGACCACACCTATCACACCTATAGGGCATGAGACACGGAACAACTCCAATCCTTCATCCAGCAAAGTCGCCTTCTGGGTTATCCCCACCGGATCCGGCAGTGCGCACAGGCTGCGTATCCCGGCTATCACATCCTCCAGTTTCTTTTCATCAAAGACCAGCCTCTTGATCACCGGTGCCGGCAGTCCCTCTGCCTCCTGCAGATCCTGCCTGTTTGCCTTGAATATCTCCTCTGCATTTTTACGCAGAGCCTGCGCCATAGCCTCCAGCGCCTGGTTCTTTTCCCCGGACTGCATGGCCGCCATCTTCAGGGATGCGCTTTTTGCAGCAGAGCCCGCCTCATATATGTTCATCATTGTTCTCCTGAAATCAATAATTAATATTTTTCGCAAACAAGTCTTTAAGTTATTCAAATGTACTTTATTTTAAAGGCGCCAATGCAAAAATAATTTACCCGGTAAGAATAATCTCAATGCATTCTCACTTAGCAAAGGTACATCATGCTCAATTACAAAACAAAACATTTTTCTTTGAGTATCGCTGACAACGGAACTGTCAGTTCACTGAAACTTCAAAGCGGTAAAGAATTGCTGAAAGAATCACGTCCTGTAATGACATTGCAGTTGAAGGACAATTCAGAAAAAACGGGAACAATGACCGCACAGAAAGACAGGCTCTGCTTCGATTTCGGAAAACATGGAACCGCAGCTTTACGCATACAGGATTGCAAGGAATATCTCAAGCTTATAATAGAAGACATTAAGCTCCAGGATTTCAAGGAACTCAGGCCCCTTGACATGGCACCTTCATGCTGCAAATACAACGGCACCATGGGCGGAATGCTCTCAGATGATAAAAACATGGTGTGTCTGAGAAGCCTGGGACTGAAAGGAGGAGTGAGGGTCGCAGGAAAAGATGCCAGCCATTCCGGAAATGTTGTGAAAATCCCCGCAAATGAAACAATATCCCTGCAGTCGTTCACCGAAGACTACATGGCTGAAGATGGAGTATCATTCGCATTGGTTGCAGCACCGCGGGGAAAAATGATAGATATACTCCGGTACATGACAGACAATGAACCCGTGCCGAAATCACTCTGCGGAGGAGCCTGGTCCATGGACGCACAGCAGAACAGAGGATCATACCTCTGGACGGAATTCCTCTACAGCGATGTGGATAACTGGCTCAAGATCGCCAAACGCGGAGGATTCCGGTACATACATCTGCATGGATGGTGGAAGACATTGGGACATTATGATGTAAAGAAGGAATATTATCCCAACGGACTTGAAGACATGAAACGGGCCGTGGACAAAATAAACGAGGCAGGCCTGAATGCCACATTCCACACCCTGACAGCATGTATACAGCCTGACGACACATGGGTAAGCCCCGTTCCTTCGGACGATCTAATTGCCACTTACACATACACATTAAGCAAACCCATGAGCATGGAAGACGATGTGATATATGTGGACGAACTTCCCGGTCCGGACCACGAGGTGGTTTTCAGCTATTCCTGCAACGGAAACGCAATAAAGATCGGCAAGGAGATAATACAATACAGTGAAATATGCCGTGAAAAGCCGTACGCCTTTAAGAAGTGCATACGCGGCGCATTCGGCACAGCTGTGTCCAATCATAAAGCCGGAGACAGAGTCGATTATCTGCGCCAGAGATACATTGCATTCTATCCGAAGCCGGACAGTGAACTGGGTGAAAAGCTGTCGGACTCCATTGCGGACAAGTTCAAATATGTGGGGCTGAAGGGAATGTACTATGACGGTTCCGAAGGCATGGGAAAACGCTATGATATCGATGCCATGCGCTGGAAGATCTTCCGCAAGCTGCCCCAGGACTCCGTCATAGAAGCCAGCTGCTGGGGACATAATTCCTGGTGGTTCCATTCCCGGATTGGGGCATACGACTTTGCCGTGTGGGGCGTAAAGAAGCAGCATGCAGCCCACACAAAGATATGTGGCAATTTCCGTATGAGCAATCTGCTTACCCCCCAGATGGGATGGTGGGCTGCAATAGGTCCGCTGGGAAATTTCTCAAGATCCCAGTTCATAGACGAGATGGAATATTTTGCCAATAAAAATCTGGCAGTTGACGGTCCTATGTCCCTGCTTGAACTTAACCCGGGCAAAAACCAATGGAACGGCCGTATTTTTGACATGCTCACCCTTCTCGGATGGCATGAAAGGCTGCGGCTGGCAAATTATTTCTGCGCAGGCGATCTTAAACGCATAGCGGCACTGGACAAGGAATTCTCCCTTCGTCTCGGGGACAACGGCCGCTGGAACCTGATACCTCAATTCATTTCAAAGAAGCGCATGACCAACATATCGGCGCCGGCAGCCATGACTGTCTCCAACAGTGGCGGAAGCAAATTCCGTCTCAGGCTGGAAGCCCTGTACCAGGCAAAACCCTCATCCGAATGCAGCAGCATCCTTAAATTCCGCAGCATGGATGATTTTGATCTCAGAGGGCATGCTGATTTCGTGACTGTAAACACTAAAGTCATACCGGCATCCTCAGACAGTGAGAGCGGAATACTCCGCATACATGCAGAAAACAACGGGACGGAAGCCGACGGAGCCTGGGTGCAGGAAGGCATTTTCTACGGCTATCCCTTCAAGCCCATCACAGGAAGCAGCGGCTTCGGGCTGTGGGTTAAGGGAGATAATTCCGGGGCCCTTCTTAACATACAATTCTGCAATCCGAGCCAGTATGCAAGAGCCCAGTCCGACCATTATCTCCGTCTGGATTTCAGCGGTTGGAAGCACTTTGAATTCCTGTTCCGCGAAAGGGATACGGAATACATGGAAGACCACAAATGGCCTTACGACACCAGTGCGGGAAACATGAGAAACTGCCGCACGGAACTCAAGACAAACACAATAGGCGAGATCAGCATATTCCTCAATGACATACCCGTAAAGGGATGCACGGACATAGAGATTCGGGACATAGAGGGACTGGAGCTTGTCGATGGTGAACTCAGCAGCCTGAGCGTTGCAGTCAACGGCAGGGAAATAGAAATACCCGCTTCTCTTAAATCCGGTGAATACATTGAGATAGACGAAAACGGCATAGCAGAGCATTTTTGCTTGAACGGATGGCTGAAGAATCGTTTCCCGGTAAAGTTCAGCAAAGGAGCATATCCGCGGATCAGACGCGGGGAAAATCAATTTGCCGTTAAGGGGAAATCCATCATAGAAGGACTTACCCCCAGAGCAGAACTCACGGTATTCACAGAGGGAAGACCTTTCGGCACTCCATCCGACAATGTGGATTGGGCACTTATGGATGAAGAATATGAAATGCCCCGTACCATCTTCAACCTGGACGGACAGGACAACAGCTGGACTGTAAACAGGCGTGACTATGCGGGCGCATCCCCAAATGACATTCCTGCCGTGGATATGTCCATCGAAATAGAATCAGCAGGGGCAGAAATGCCTGCTGACACGGAGAATTGCCTGCTGGATGATTTCTCCGATGCGAAAGCGTACATGCATTCCCCATCCAACGACTATGCCCGCTTCACCGGCGGAAGCGTATCCAATGCAAAGGTGGACATGTCATGCACTTCAATAGAGGGCGGCGTGCATTTCCATGCAAAAAGCAACCGGGGCAGCGACAATATAGGATGGGCTTCCATAGGTCATGTCTATGCAGAGCCGCTGGACCTTTCCAGCGCAGAGGGAATCGGTCTGCTTATGAATGCTGACATCAATCAGGCCTACTTGAAAATAAAGATATGCGACGCTGACGGCTGTACCCATGAAATCATGGAGCACTTCAACGGCTATGGCCGCAGATTTGTGGAAATACCGCTTCTTGACGCCAAAATAGACAGAAGCCGCATAGTGTGCATAGTCTACAGCCTTGTCAACCTGATGTGCGGCAACAGGCCAGCCAGCGTGGATCTGCTGTCCCTTGTAAAACTTGACAAATGCGCGGTTCTGGATACTCCCGTTCTTTCTGTCAACGGCAGCTGCATCACCATCCCCTGCGCCATGTACGCAGGCTATGAACTGCACTGTACCGGCATGAAGACCTGGAAGCTGGTGGATGGTTCAGGAGCAGTTATCGGCGAAGGCAAGGTCAAAGGCCGCATGCCGAAGCTGCTTCCCGGCGCCAATGACCTTGAACTTGACTTCAAAAAGAAAACTGACAGCTGCATCAGGGCAACTGTTAACATCGTAAAAAACTACGGAAAATAAAATACTGACTTTTCAGAGGTAATTTCAAAAATAGCGCATTTCAATGATATTTTTGAAATTACCTTTTCAGTCAAGGATTATTTCGCACCACTCCAACTGAACCGGAGTGGTGCCTGTTTTTCCTATTGTCAATATGTTCGTTCCATTCAGCGCTGCTGCCGCCGGAAAACTTGCTGCCGCCGCATATTTCACGCCGAATTGCCCGGGATCAGCCACTTCCACAACATCGCCCATTGGCGGATTTCCATTCAGGGCTGCATTTATGTCGCAGCAAGCCACTTTTTCTGAAAATCCAAGTATAAGCGTGACAGTCGAATCAGAGCAGACATCCGCAAGATTTATCTTAAGTTCATTCAATTCAGCAGTAGAGCAGGGCAGCTGAAATTCGGGCTTGAGCATATCGGAATTGCTGTCATGATAGGTAATAGGGAATCTGCGCCGGACTGAAATCAGTGTTTCAGGTGCCATGCCCCGTTTATAGATGGCTTCTCTTTCAGCGGGCGGCAAATATCCGGCATTAAATAAATACAGACCTTTTGCGCCTTTGGCATAAAGCAGATTTCCCCAGGCATTGAAATACTCGGTCCCCATGGAGCGTTGAGGGTTTTCATAATACGAGCGTATTTTATCCGTTGCACCGGGCAGAACAATCACATTATTGGAAACCTGCCCGATTTTTTCCATCCACTGGTCAATGGGTATGTCATAATCGTTTGAACCGTAGAAATTAGTTGCCACAATAAGATCCACCAATCCATCCGCTGCCCACTTTTCAGGTTCGAAACCAAGGGCATGTGCCACTTCCATTAAAACCGGGACCCGCACGGAAAGACTTATTCCATGGCCGCAGCGCCTGGATGCCTCACATGCATATTCCCTGCAGCGGCGTATGAAATCCGTTATAAAATGAGCCTGTTCCCGTTCCTGCCCCGGGGTAAGATGCCATTGAAACCGCATCCAGTCCAGTTCAATGCCGTCTGGTTCGTATCTGTCAACCAGTTCTTTGAACACCCTGAAATGGTATTCCCGTACCGGTTCTTTTGAATAATCAAGTGCATAGTCCGCCCAGGACGGATTTTCCGCAGTTGGTTTTCGCCTCAATTCCGGATGTTCACGCCAGAAATTGCAAGTGCGGAAATAGTTCTCCTTCGTGATAAAATGCAGATCGTTCATGCGCATGGACACCCATGGAGAGACACCTCTTTCCCGGGTTCTTTTGATCCATACATGGTATGGGTCTATGCCATTGTCATAAAGCAATTTGGTATTTATGCACCAGATATTATGGGGCTTGTCGTAATGGTCTATATCCTCCATGCCGGCCCAGATGGGTTCACATACCTCCGATGCGTATGAAGGACGCTGCCCGTAGGCGCAAAAGAAAATATGCGTCACATGGCCGCCGGCGGTTATGTCATCCACATAGTTTTCAAGTTTCTCCCTTGTCATAAGGGAAGATGCAAACTTGAAATAGTGATCATTGTCCTCGTTTATTATAAGAAGGGGCTTGTCAGAATGTAATTTAATGGCGGTATTCATTTTGATTTCCTATTGGTTATAATAAAAAACTCCGGTTAAAGCCGGAGTTTCAACGTTTTTTATGCAATGCAGTTTCAATTGCACCAGTCATCCGACATTTTCGTAAATCTGTGAGTAGGCACTGGAGAACCGCCTAAATAGGGGGCAAGATAGCAGATAAACGGTATTTCAGTGCCTGTTTTATCGCTCATACGATGGCGATGATTGCCGAACGGCAGTATGTAATCTTCATTGTCAAGACTGTATAAGTGAGGTTTGCATCTGTTTCATGTTCGATGCGCACGAAATAAACCGTGCCTTCTCCCTGGCCTTGCTCAATGCCGGAAGCAGCATGGCGGCCAGTATGGCAATAATCGCAATAACAACCAGTAATTCTATAAGAGTAAAGTATTTTTTTACATTCACCTCACCAACAATGTATATTTGCATGATTTCAAAAAAGGTTCAACGTACTTCCTCGAAGAAAGGATACTTATAGCCGGTTCTGGAAGCCTTGACCTGTTCCAGAGTCCATGTCTCAACATGGCCGTCCAACATACTTATATTCACTTTGCCGCTATGGCGTATTGTATCCATGAATGCTATAAAACCGCTGTCACGGACAGAAACATTATAGAAGAAATTGGAACCGCTGTAGGAAGCATTATAATATCCTTGCAGACTGTCGTTCCAGCTGTATATGGTTTCAGTCAAATGTGCAAGCTGTGAGGGGCTTTTCACCTTATGCAGATAGCTGATACTTGTAAGGTAGGTTCCGCAGCCCTTTCCGCCGATTTGATACTCCGGCATTCCATACTGGGGAGCCCAATTGTAATAGGGGAGTTTCCCATGGGACGGGCAATGCAATAAGCCTTTTCTCAAGTCATCAGGAAGTACGCCCCAGCGCTTGTCAGCAAGTTGTGAGCCGCCTATATATGAGACAATAAAATGGATGTATGCGCGGGGATTTTTGGGATCGGGACCGCCACCCATGTTTTTGCGGTCTTCATCAGGAGGAAGAATAAACTCCTCATGGTCCAGGGCATACTGCAGCAGCCCCAGCTGAAGCTGCTTCATATTGTTTGTACATGACGCAAGACGTGCTTTATCCCTGGCCTTACTTAATGCCGGAAG
This sequence comes from Lentisphaeria bacterium, assembly GCA_045606125.1. Lineage (GTDB taxonomy): Bacteria > Verrucomicrobiota > Lentisphaeria > Oligosphaerales > Oligosphaeraceae > RGIG3456. Next base: position 14,084 of record JAZURH010000248.1, read on the forward strand.
AAGCATGGCTGCAAGAATGGCAATGATGGCAATCACCACAAGTAATTCAATAAGCGTAAAACATTTCTTCATCTTTGCCTCCTTGGAATTACACCGAAAATATTACATAAATATTCTTTATTCCGAAAAACTGACAGCCCAATCAGCGCACTTCCTCAAAGAAAGGATATTTCCATCCATTTGCAGAAGCCTTTATATACTCCAGGGTCAATGTCTCCACATGGCCGTCAAGCATGCTTACATTCACTTTGCCGCTATGGCGGATGCTGTCAAGCATATTTACATAGCCGCTGGCCTTGATGTTGATATTGTAGAAAAAGTTGCTTCCATGATATGAAGCATTGTAATATGCTTCAAGAGAGTCCATTGGGCTGTACACTGTTTCAGTCAAATGACCGAGTTGTGAAGGATTTTTGACCCGATGTATATAATCGATGGTTGTAAGATAGGTTCCACAACCCAGACCGCCTATCTGATAAGTGGGCATTCCATACTGGGGAGCCCAATTGTAATAGGGGAGTTTCCCATGGGACGGGCAATGCGCAAGTCCTTTTCTCCAATCCATGGGAAGTACGCCCCAGCGGCTGTTTGGAACCGTAGAGCCGCCTATATATGAGGCGATAAAATTGATATACGGCCGGGGATTTTTGGGATCGGGACCGCCACCCATGTTTTTCCTGCCTTCGTCAGGAGGCATAATAAAATCCTCATGGTCCAGGGCATACTGCAGCAGCCCCAGCTGAAGCTGCTTCATATTGTTTGTACATGATGCAAGCCGTGCTTTCTCCCTGGCTTTGCTCAGTGCAGGAAGCAGCATGGCTGCAAGAATGGCAATGATGGCGATTACCACAAGTAATTCAATAAGCGTAAAAAATCTTCTGCATATATCAGACGCTTTCCAAACCGAACTTCTACGAGAATTATTTACAGATAATTTTGTCATAAACAACTCCTTGATAAACAACAATCAACCGCTTCGTCGCTTTATTATACAATACACTTCCACATTGCGCAATATCTATTTTAAAAATTATCTGCAATTGTCCTCAGATTTTTCATCTCAAAATATTTTCAGGAAAAATTTTGAGATGAAAAAAACAGATTCTCCCACTCAACTTTAAACAAGATTTCCCATGAAGGCACAGTATAAAATGAAAAAACAGATCCTCCCGTTCAACCTTAAACCATGCGCAGAAGACTTCCTGATTGTAAATGACTGCCCCCCGTACTTGACAATACAAAATATTAATTATTGAAACTTATAAAATTGCAATTATTTATATACTAAAAATAAATTCAATT
>JAZURH010000249.1:0-2837 GCA_045606125.1 Lentisphaeria bacterium
GTCCTTAATTGTGAAAAAAAATAGCGTGAAGTACAACCTTTGAATTGCACAGGGGATCTTCGCGTGAAGATGAATAGGATGAAAGGTGTAGAAGGAAATTATAGCTTTTCCCTTCAAGTCTCATGAAAACAAATTTTAAAAATTTGGTGAATTAACACTATTTATCTTTTCAGCGGTTGCAAAGTGTATTTCAACAGGTAACTTAAGTGCGTTTTTTTCGTTGAAGTTTCAGTAACAGAATATGGAGAAATTATGCTGAAGTACATTGCGATGATGTTTGCCGTATGCGCAGTTGCCTGCGCTGCTACATTCACCGGACCGGATAAATTCTGGCGTCCCCGCACAAATCTGATATTTTTCCTTGTGGATAAACAGGGCGGTGGATTTGATATTAACCTGGACATGAGGGACATGAACACCTATATGGACGGTGTGCGTGACGCTTATGTATTCGTTCTTGCTCCTGACGGCAGAATAGTTACCCGCCAGCTTCTGCCTGATGACGGTATCACAAAAGCAGTTGACTATGCCTACAAGGATGGTATCAGTGACGAAGGCATGGACATACGCTACCGCTCATATTTCGGTCGCTATTCCAAGAGTCCGGACGGACTTCCAGAAGGTAAGAAGCGCAGTCCATATCTGACCAGACCCCAGGATCTGAAGGCCAGAACTTTCAAACTTAATGTTCCGGACTGTGGTAAGGGAATCTACCGTGTGGCAATCGCCTCCTGCTGGGACCACTGGTTCTCCATCACTCCTTCCAGAAAGATGGGTGCTGCCGTTCATTCCGGTGCAGGTCCTCTTTATCTGCATGGTGATCAGCTTGCCGACTCATATATGTACATTACAGACAAGTGCAAAGATCTTAACATAGCGATTCTTGAAGAGATCAAGCCCTACAACTGGACACTCAAGGCCAGTGTTGGCGAGCGTGTCCTGGCAGATATCAAGGCCGGAGTCGGTTTCTATAATTTCGCTGTTATCAAGAATGCACCTAAGAATTGTGTAGTGCGCTTCCAGACCAAGGGCAGCACCACCGGCGCCAATTTCCATATCATGGGCAATCCTTCCATCTTCTGTGAAGATGAGGAGACGGCACTCGCCATAAGGGGCGGTGTACATGAAAAGGCTCTGGATGTGATTCGCCAGTATGCTGCCATGTATCCGGAATGCAAAATCCTTCAGCGTGCCAGAAATTTCCATGTTTCTCTTGGATTCCAGGATTATGATAAAGTTGGTGCTGAATTCCCTGAAAAGGAAAATGCAGGCGCATTCCGTTCATCTTGGTGGAGCTTTGGAGACGGCTGGCTGGATTACAAGAACATTCCAGAATCACCTGAACTCAAGGCTGCATTGACAGATCTCTTTGAAAAGTGGGCGCTCACACGCTACATGATGGAGCAGGGCGTAATCGTGAATCAGTGGTCCAAGATTCTTGCCAGCATGGCAAAAATGTACGCTTACAGCAAGAGTCCAGTGGTGCTTGACGCATTGAAGTACAATGTCACAAGGATATGCACCCAGAACGGACTGGGACGCTTCAACCCCATGAAGGACGGATGGAAGTCCGGTTTCGAACCTGACAACGGCTGCATTGACAACTGCATTATGTCCGAATGTGGTTCACATGACTGCGAGTATAACCTTGAAACAGATGCGGACATGTCCTTTCTTTATGACATCACCGGCATGAAGGAAATCCTCAAGTACCAGGAGACCTACTATAACTTCAAGACACATCTTACCGCCTCCCAGACCCATACTGCACCCAAGTCTTTCTTTGCAAATACATTCTCTGAGACTGCCTCAAATTCCCGTACCAGATTCTATACCCATAAGAGCGGCGCGAAAGTTAACCTGATCCGCTACGGCAATCTCTGGGGCGGCACGGAGAATCCTGTGAAGGAAGTGTGGCCGTTCCTGGAAGAGAAGGCATTTGTCCGCAATTTTGAAGACAGATACTACGCAGTAAATACCGGTAAGGGCGCCTACGTGTTGTTTTATGCTGGACCTGCTGATTTCATGTGGAACAACTGGGGCGGTTGGAAATTCGAGGGTAATTCCGCATATATCGGCAATGTAACAGGCGCAGGCTACGGCGGCTGGCATTGGTTCACCCGCAAATCCAATGGTTTCGGCTTCATGTGGATAAAGGATTTCGGCCCGGCTCTGGTGGCGTCCAACCACAATCTTCCTTATACCAGCAATGTGTGGGGCGAAACTTTGAAGCCTTATATCAACATTGACAGGATTGGAGTCAATCCCTTTGTTACATCTGAGGTCATGAGTCAGAACTGCGGCAATTTTGATCAAAAAGCCAAAGTGTACACCCGCAGCGGCGAAATTCCCCGCACACCTTTGACTTTCAGCAGAACATTCAAGGTTCTGGATAATGGTATCGCCGGCAGTGTGGTGGTGGAATCCAGCGATAACTGCGAAATGAAGTCTCTTTATGAGACCGTGCCTGTGGGTATTTTCAGAAGGGAAGTGACTGTTAATGGAAAGGTCATCAATTTTGCCAAGCCTGTTGTCACTCCTTCCCATCACACAATCAAGGAGACTGAAGGCTTCAATCAGGACAATCATGAGTTCATCACCGACACCATCAGGATGAAGAACATTGATACTGGCAAGACTTTGGTAATCAAGTTTGACAGGAAGTATGCTATTATTACAGCTACTCCCATGAAGTACAGGGATGTGGCTCTGCCCATGTCCGGCTTCAGCCTGAAATTGCCTCAGGTCTGGAAGAAGGGAGACAAGATGACAATCTCCTATACGGCGGTTGTTGAATAACCGGAAGTCGGCTTAATTAGCCGGTGGGTTAAAGACCT
>JAZURH010000250.1:0-7643 GCA_045606125.1 Lentisphaeria bacterium
CCCCGCCCGACCGCCCCATAAGGTATATGGCCTTTAGCGAAAAACAAATTCTTTAAATGAAAATATTTGATTTTATTTTTTATGTATAAATAATTGCAATTATGCAATATTCATTTAATATCATAATGATGGTTGTGAAAGATGATGCAGAACTGGATCCACAGGCACAATCATAACTGCAGAGGCAGGCACAAGAACTTCAATTGAGTTTCTGATTGTGAAGCATGATTGGGGTGCGACATCTGTGGGATGATCTGTTCGCATCCACAGATTGTGTGTTTTTAAAAAAGTATCGGCATTTTTACGATTGTGGGTGGCAGCCTGGCGGACACTGTCCGGTTATCCGATGAAATTATTATTGGACAGATCTATTTTTCTGCCGAGAACACATTGTCCAGCTCTTCTATGAGCCGTTCTGTCCAGTTTTTTTCTGTCATGTCGAGGCCCAGGGTCTGTTCAAGGGAACGTCGGTTTGAGCTGTGGAAGTATGAAAGTGCCAGCAATGTAAACAGGTAGTTTTCAAATGTCATGGGCCTTGCATGTCCATTTGCCACTGCATCATGATATATCTTTGCGAGCTGTTCGTTTTCTTCTTTTCTTGCCAGCCTGAGTGAGTTTGCATCTATGGATTCTTCCAGATTTGCCCATGCCAGTAGTCTCCAGAATCTGGGATGGGTTTTGTGCACATTGAAGAAGCCCCTGAGCACTATTGAAGTCATTTTGTCCGGATTTTTCCGTGCATTTTCCAAAGTGTTTTTTGACAGCAGTGTAACTTCCCTGAATTCATTGAGCAGCACGGCCTCGAAGAGTTTTTTCTTTGAGCCGTAATATGCGTATATGCGCTGTTTGTTTGCGTTGCAAGCTGTTGCAATGTCATCAACGGTGACTCCGTTGAATCCGCGTCGGGAAAACAATTCCGATGCGGATTCAAGGATGCGATTTTTTGTGTCTATGGCTCGCTGCTGCATTTGTCGGCCGCCGTGTCATTCAAGCCATTTTGCCAGATTTTTCTTTACGAAATCATCGTCATGAAGATGGGGATATGCGTCATGGACTCTGGTGATTTCCTCCGCCTGCCCGGGTGACAGTATCTCATTCGGGTCAAGGCAGTGTATTGTTGGCAGCAGTCCCTGTCTGTGCAGCACTTCATGTATTCCGGGGATACATCCTGCAAAGCTGTTCTGCGGATCGAAGAAAGCGGCATTGCAGTCTGTTATCTGTATGGCTCTGGTCAGGAGTTCCTGAGGCACCGGTTTGTTTTCATCTATTATGGTGTGTATTTCATTCAGCAGATCCACGGCCTTCTTTGTCCAGCAGCACCAGTGTCCCAGCAGACCACCGCGTATTCGTCTTGCTCCCTGCGGTGTTTTGTATTCTGTAAGTAGATCGGCCACGATGTTGTCGTCATTTCCTGTGTACAGTGCGATGTCATCCCTTCCGGCTTCTATCACTGCCCTTACAACATCCAGAGTGAAATATCTGTTGAACGGTGCCATTTTTATGGCCAGAACATTATCAATGCGGGCGAATGCCTTCCAGAATGAGAAAGGCAGCATTCTTCCGCCTACGCTGGGCTGGAGGTAGAAGCCTATTATGGGCATCACATCAGCTATTGCGCGGCAGTGTTCCAGCATTTCTTCAACTGTAGCGCCGGCAAAGGCACCCATGCTTACCAGGGCTGCGTCATATCCGCATGAGGCTTCGAACTTCGCTTCCTCAATGGCCTGGTCGGTCTTTCCGCAGACTCCGCCGACTTTCAGGATCTTTTTCCCGGTGCGCCCGCACCATTCGTCAATGAACGCCGCTGTTTTTTCGAGTACCGGTTTAAAAAGTCCTATTTCCGGGTTGCGTATCTGGAACTGCGTTGAGTGCACGCCAACAGCGATGCCTCCGGCGCCGGCATCGATGTAGTAGCGGCACATGGCCCGCTGATGCGCAGGAGAAAAGCGTCTGTTTTCGTCAAGTGCCAGAGGCTGAGCCGGGATAACGCAGCCGCGGCGAACATTTTCGAGTACCGCCGGATCTATGTCTGATATTCTTTTCATGATATTTTGCCTCCGGTTCAGAACTGACCGTTGCTGACTTCAAAATGAGTGGGTTTTCCTATGCAGAGTCCGCCGTCTTTTATCCAGTGCGCCTGCCATTGCACCATTTGTTCCAGTGAAACTTCCGGGTATCCGAAGATGCTGCACATTTTCGAGGCATCGTTCAGGTAGCACTTAGTTCCTTCTTCACCCGTGAAGATTGGTTCTTTGCCCATTATGCGTCCCATGGCAAGTGCTGTCTTTCTCACGGATGCCATTTCCGGACCGGTGATGTTCATTGCAGGGCAGTCGGTTGAGCAGTGCTCCAGGCATTTAAGGGCGTTGGACACCACATTCCCCTGCCATATTACATTGAAATGCCCAACATTCAGGTCTACAGGGCGTCCTTCCCAGATGTTGCGTCCTATGTCATTTAGTACGCCGTAGCGCAGATCGACGGCATAATTCAATCTGAAAAGGAGAACTTTGGTTCCATATTGTGCTGCGCAGTATTCGAAAATGCGTTCTCTTGCCAGGCAGCTCTGTGAATAATCACCGATCGGTGAAGGCGGCACATCCTCCGAACATCCGCAGGTTTCCGGGCCGACGAGGGGGTACACGCAGCCTGTTGAGAATGCAACTATGCGGCTGTCCTTATAGTGCTCTCCCGCGTATGCGGCAGGAAGTGTGTTCATGGCCCAGGTAAGCGCCTGGCTGCCCTCTGTACCAAACTTGCGCCCCGCCATGAAAATCACATTGGGGACCTGGGGCAGACGCTTGACTGCAGCTGCGTCCAAAAGGTCGCAGGAAATGGGCTCTATTCCCATGGCAGAAAGTTTTGCCTTGTTTTCCTGCTGTGAAAACCTGGACACGCCATAGACTTTTTTTCTGACGCCGGCCATTTCAATGGCCCTTACCGCGCGCATACCCAGAGTCATGCCCACCTTGCCGCTTATGCCAAGGATGATAATGTCTCCATCAAGGCGCTTCATCATTTCAACGAGTTCCATGTCAGGGCGGGACAGCAGTTCTTCCAGAATGTCGACGCTGGCAATTTTTTCCGGCAGTTTGTTCATTGTTCTTTCCTGATTTTTGCCTGTTTTATTTAAAAAAGCAACTATTTATTTTGTTTTGAACCTGTAAAGTAACTCCGGGTACAGCCGATGTCAAATTTGGGGGAGTGTATTTTTAGTTCAATAAAGAAAAAAGCGCAGGTTTTAAATACCTGCGTCACTGTTCCGGAGGATGGTCAGTTTTTTTTATCCAGGAGTGAGTTAATTGCCGTGAAAAGTTTTTTCATGTCAGAATTCGCATACAGCATGTTGCATCTGCGGAAGTTGTCTCCCTGGCTTTTTGCATCCATGACCTGTGATATTTCCTGAAGCGGCGCCAGCAGTGTTCTGCGCAGTTTCTGTTCAAAAAATATTGCGACTGCGAAAAAGATAAGTGACATAAAAACTATTCCCCACGCTCCTGCCTGCCTTATTTTCTGAGCCTGCCTTGCTGATTGAATTATAGCCTCCCTGTTGAAGTTAGTCACCCGCAGGATTTCGGCTGAAACAAGTTTCTTCATCCCTGTTTTTCCTGTTTCCAGTTCCCTGAACAGCTCCTCTACCTTTTCCAGTCCCTCCATTTCCCCGCTTTCAGTAATATTTTTTTTTGCTTTTTCCAGGGCCTTGCGGAATTGTGCGAAGTCGATTTCATCTGTGGCAAGTGCTGCCAGCATTTCTTCGCATGCGCTGAGACTGATCACGTTTCTTTCGAAAATCTGCCTGATTCCGGGATTCATTCTCTGGAGACTCCATATAGAAGCGAACGTCAGTGTCAAGTTGAAAAATATCATCAGCCATACGCTTATAGTAATTATTTTTCCTGACTGCATTGTTATGCCTCCCGGTACAGCTTGTCAATGGCGTTTTCATTGGAGACTATCAGCAGCATGTCATTTTCTTCCAGTTCTCGATCCGGCTCTGGCTTGCTGAGTACGCCGTTTCGGCGGACCGCGGCAACTATGATGCCGTATTTTTTGGGCAGTGCCAGCTGTACAAGAGTCTTGCCGACCATGAACTGGGGCAATTTGATTTCCGTAAGGTTCAGATCACTGGATGCTCCGTTGTCTGCGAGCATATTCCGGTAAAGCAGATGTGTTGCAAAGCGCTGCCCGAAGTCCTGTTCGGGGATGATCACTTCATGGGCCCCCACCATGAACAGAATGCGGCGGTAGGTGGCGTTCATGGCACGGGCGACAATATGGCTGCATCCCATCTGGCGCAGCAGTGCAGTGCAGATTATTACTGATTCCTTGGACTCGGCGCCCATTGCGCAAATGACTGAGTCCCTTTTTGCAGGCAGCAGTTTTGCCAGGGCGTTTTCATCAGTTGCATCCATTGCCACCGCATGTGCCACAAATCCCGCTGCAATATCTACTTTTTCCTGGGAACTGTCAACTGCCAGCACTTCAACTCCCCGCTCTGCCAGGGTCTGCGCCAGAGCCATTCCGAACTGTCCCAGTCCTATGATCATTATCTGCTTGGCCATTTTTATTGATCTCCGAATATTTTCATCCAAGTGGTATTTTTATTTGCGGATAGCCGTATTGTCCACTGCTTCTTGTTTCACTCAGCAGGCAGAACAGTGTCATGGGGCCTATCCTGCCAATGAACATTGCTCCCATTATTATCATGCGTCCCACTGAATCCAGTTCAGTGGTGCAGTCCAGGCTCAGGCCTACTGTTGCCAGGGCTGAAACGGCCTCGAATACAAGTTTTTCGACTCCTATGGTCTGAGTGGTCACAAGCATCATGATTGTTGTGAGCAATACCAGGGCAGCTGACATGAAAACAGCGATCGCCTGCACTATGTTACGCCATTCGAGCCGACGGTTTCCTGCTATTACGGCATCTTCGTTCTTTACGGCGGAGCGGAATGCCAGTGCCAGAACGGCAAGCGTAGTTGTCTTGATTCCTCCGGCAGTTCCTCCGGGACTTCCGCCTATGAACATGAGCAGCACCATTACGATGTACGCCGGTACTCCCAGGGCGGAGAAGGATACAGTGTTGAAGCCTGCGGTACGCAAAGTGGCGGACTGGAAAAATCCGTTCACAAGCTTGTCAGCCAGCGGCAGTCCGTTGAAAATACCGTTCCATTCAAAAAGCAGGAGCAGGAACATTCCTCCGAAAAGGAGAATGCATGTTGATTCCAGGACCAGCTTGCTTATATATGGGATCCGGCGATTGCGGCGCATGTTCAGGAATGACCACATTACCGTGGGGGCCATGCCGCCCAGCACGATTTCCAGTGCGACCACTGTAATCAGGAACTTTTCTCCGGCAAAGGGCACAAGACTTTGCGAGCCGGGAAAAAAGCCCGCATTGCAGAATGCCGATACGCTTGTGAAGAATCCCTGCTTCAGCGCCATAAGCCAGTCGCCGTAATGACCGTGGAACCTCCAGGTGAGAAGCAGTGCGCCTATGAACTCCACGGTGAAGGTGTATTTCAGGATCAGCCGCAGCGTATCGAATACATCCGTGTCATCGTTGGGAGTAAGTTCTGTTATGAGCTGCTCCCCTGTGAGAGAAAGCTTGCCTATTGCGTGAAGGGCCAGGGTGGTCAAAGTCATTATGCCCAGTCCGCCGAGCTGTATCAGGAGCATGAGGAAGAGCTGTCCTGTCGTCGTCAGTTCAGTGGATATATCTATGACTGTTAATCCTGTGACGCAGATTGCGCTCACTGAGGTGAAAGCGGCTTCCAGAGTGGAGAGATCACCTGTTCTTGCGCATGGTACCTTGAGCAGCAGTGTGCCTGATATGCACAGCCCCAAAAAGGTGATGCCCAGGCATCTTGCGGGATGGTTTATTATCATCCTCAGGAAGCCAAGGTCCGCATGTCTGAGCTTCAAGGCAGTGAACAATATCACGGGGGCTGCCAGGAATATTGTCAGCGTGCCTGCACCGAGGCAGTGCATGAGCAGAACTGCCACGCATGTGGTGGCCAGTATGGTCAGTGTGAGTTTTTTCCGGTTGAAATATTGTTTTTTCCTGCAGTACATGCCTGACAATATCACCAGTATCGCCATGCTTATTGTGCATGACAACGGGAAAAGATCCATGCTTGCAGCGAAGATCGGCGAGGCCAGAGCGAGCAGTATTCCAGCGCTGGCGCATCCTATTATTCTGTCCAGGTGCAGTTCAGCTGTTATAACGGGGGCAATGCGCAGTCTTGCTGTAAACAGATAGTAGAGCAGAGCCATTGCCTGGGTCAGGACAAATAATGAGAGCAGGGGGCTTTGCAGAAGCTCAAAGTAGAGCAGATACAGATTGAAAAGTACTCCGGCAGACAGAATGGACTGACCGCTTTTTTTGTATTTGAAGAGTAATCCCGTTCCGGCAAGCATCATTATTGCGGACAGTATTCCGGCCATGACGCCCAAGTCGCCCGGCAGATGCGGATTATTTCCATGTCCGGAAAGAACTGCTGCCGGCAGCAGTCCCAGAAGAAAACCCTGCAAGGCATATTGCCTTGATTGGCTCTGAATATATTTCATCTATGTGCAAGCGGTACGATTTTGTTTTTGGCAAGTAAAGTATTTCAATGACGCCATTTATCAAGCAGGCTGCTTTTAGAACGGGAGATTTCTGCTATGGATCTTCAGTTCCGGCGATAACAATCAGATATTTTGTGTTTGAACATGAGGATTGTTTTCGTTTCAAGCTTTTTCATGGAAATTGTATTTGAAAAAGTTGCGTGGCAGCTGTGAAAATAGGTTAAGTTCATCTTGATTTTATGGAGTAGTGGGTTTTATTATGGATTCACTGATAAAAGTAAAAATGTGTTGGAATTGTTTCTTTTAAACGCGAGGCCGAATATGACGAAAAAAAATAGTTTTACATTGATAGAGCTGCTGGTAGTCATTGCTATTATAGCAATATTGGCGGCAATGCTTCTTCCTGCATTGAGCAAGGCCCGTGCCAAGGCCAGATCCGTGGCATGTCTGAACAATTTCAAGCAAATCGGCGTTGGCATCAGCATGTATCTTGATGACAATGAAGACATTATGGCCCCCACCAGCCAGGCAGAAACCAAGGCATCATACACGGAAGCGGAGACGGAGTTCTGGTTTGAGACCATGGCACCTTATTTCGGAACCACCAAGGCGAGCATAAGAGTGTCGGCGGAGATGCGCAAAAGCTGCCTTATGTGCCCGGCTATAGCATATCAGAACAACAACCGGGTGTTTCTTACCTATCCGATGAATGCGGGATTGTCCGGAAATGTGCTGGGCGGTGTCGCCCAGAGCAGAACCCTTGCCTATGCCGGCACTGCCACCTATCCGAGGCGCATGATACAGGTATCGTCACCTGCACGCCAGCTGGTAAGTGCTGACGCCAGATATCACTATGATACAGATGAACATAGAGGGTTCAGCAGATGGGATTTGGATTACAAGAGCTACATTTCCCTGAGGCATTCCGGCAAGGCAAATGTACTTTATCTGGACGGACACGCATTGACTGAGAATCCGGCATGGCTGCTTTCCACCCATTATCCCGGATATCCCTGGAATTTCAGGTTCCAGAATGAGGAGACAACTTATTACGGCGATGGCGGCTATTCTACCTA
>JAZURH010000251.1:0-3134 GCA_045606125.1 Lentisphaeria bacterium
ATAAAACTAAAACACAAAAATGCCTTTCTTCACAAAATGGCACTTCAGCAAAGCAGAAAGGCTGCCGGACGACAAATGCCATCCGGCACGCATGAAAACAGTTCTCAGACCGCAGCCGCTGCGGCTGCTGCAGCAGGTGCCAGCTTGCCCATAAGCAAAATGGCAAACACCATTACAAAAATTGCTATGGTTTCAATAACACCAAGGGCGATAAGATAGTTGACGAAGCCTTGCCCACTCTCAACAAACGCATCACATGCGCCTGCTGCCGCACGACCCTGGAATGCGGCGCTCATGGCAATGGCAGCACCGCCGAAAATACCCATTCCAAGAAAAACCGGCCAGTTGCTTGGATCTGCTGTAGTTCCACTTATCATGAGCATGAGTATGAGACCGTAAATAGTCTGGGACATGGGAACACCGGTAAGGATGGCCAGCTGGAAAGGTGCGGGCTTGCCCTGGACATAGCACTTCTTCCATGATCCGACTGCAGCTGCTCCGGCTACGCCGCATCCATAGGATGAACCGATTGCGGCAATACCAATTGCTAAAAATGCTCCGGCCTGCACAAGTGCCATCTGAGTTGTTTCAATCATTTTTTTGCTCCTCTTTGTTGTTTTTCTATTTTTTTTACTGGTTACAGCTCTTTGAAGAAAGAGGCTTGTATGGTTTTCCCGACCATGACAAATCCATCCTTCCTGAAAACTCAAGCGTATTAAGTCTTATGCCATGGACAAGCACTCCCATGCAGGCAAGGGCAATGTTAAGCGCATGTCCCAAGGCAAGTATAATGACTGCCACAGGTATCATCCACGGACTGCCAGACACAAGACCGGCTGCCATGCTGTTGAAACTGTCAGCAATGTAAACGCTTGAGAGACCTACGGCAAACAGGCGTATATATGACAGTACATCGACAAAACTGTTCACGAAACTGAAAGGCATGTAAATGACAGTGCCCATATCCTTCCAGTTTATATTGAAAAGCAGAATGAAGACAAAACCGACACCGTACAGCCAGACAAACGGGGAAGACAACTCCCCTACGGAACCGCCATCCACTATAAGAAGCTTAGCAAGACCGAAATTTCCCCAGAGAAACAGTCCCCAGCCGATTTGTCCTAACGCCGAACGCATGCACTTTAAAAACTTCCATATGTCATCATTACGGAAATCAACACGGGCAGCTTCCTGAAGGGCTCGCCATAACGATGCCATCGACATGTGGAAAGCGGCAATAAAAAAGCAGAGCAGCTGCACATGCTTCTGGGCATCGTTTTTGCTCAACCATGGAAGGCCTCCAAGAGGACCTGGCATTTTTTCAACAGGAATGGCAAACCAGTTTCCGCTCAGGGCACCGAATACAAGTATGGCACAACTCATCACAAGAAGAAGATTCAATCCCTCCCGTGCCTTATCCGTGCGTGCCTTGCGTCGGAAATAAAGAATACCGCATGTGAAAAGAAGACCATACCCAGCATCACCTACAAGCATTCCGCAGAAAATCGACAGAAAAACCAACATGGCAATGCTGACATCAGTCTCATGATACCCCGGAAGTATTCCGACAAAATCAAAAATATGACGGGCCATGCGGAACGGTTTCGGGATAACAAGATTGGTGGGCACATCCGTATCATCCTCGGAAATCTCACGATCCTCCACAACCCAGAGATTCTCAAGAGCAGCCTTGTGCAATGCCTTTACATTCCGTGTCGGAACATACCCGCGCAGAAACGCAAATCTGCCGGAACTTTCCATTCCATCGCATGCCTGCATAAAATCAGACATTTCCGCCATTTTGGCGTCCTGGGCTTTCAGGCTATCCATATTTGCAGCGGCAAAACCAGCCAGAAACGACTGCAGCCGGCTCATGCGCGCAACGGCTTCTGCCTCCTTTGCCTCCCACATGTGCATGTCAGTATCCTCAGGAAACGAAGCCAGAACAAGCCCAAGTTCATCAAGCTGGCATGTACCGAAAACTGCAAAATACACCGTGCCACCACTCTCTGAAATGACCTTGCAGGCAACACCTTCAGGAAGTTCAGGAATACGACCGCTTGGAGCAGTGCAAAGTGCAACATGAAGACCTTTTGAGCGAAGCGTGCAGATGGTGTCAATGGAAAAGGCCCCCCAGGGACGAAGCTGGGAAATGGCATTCCTGCATTCCTCAATGATCGAATGGGTATCCTCTATTTCACGTATAAGACCGCATCCCCTGTCCAAAGCTATTGCAGGTTCGTATTTGGGCATAGGAACGGGAACCACATCATCCGGAAGAGCACGCACCGCCGAATATATGTCAGCAAGACGCCCCTGAAGATTTTTCAGTCTGTCAAACTCATCTGAGGAAACGGTATTGTCATGTACAATATGGACCGTCCCCATGGTCTGCAGCTTCCCTATGGCAATCTGCTTGTCTCTGGCAAGGCAGGCAAGCGTTATTTTTCTCATGGGATCTATCACTTTTCCATCCCCTTATTCCACGGATTGTGCAGTTTCACCGCCAAAGGACGCTGCTTCACGCTGGGCGCATTTTCCTTTGGCTATCTTGGAACGCCCAACAGAGTTGGTCTGCTGGTCTCCAATGGAAATGTTGATCTTCCGTATATTCTCCCTTGCCTCAGGAATCTTAACTTTCTCGAAAAGATTCACACGCTGGGTGACTACACGCAGTTCCTGCTCAAGAAGAACAAGCGCCTCGTCCATAAGGCGTCCCTTGAGAAGAAGAGTTATCTGAGAACGCAGCATGGCGGACACATCGTCATACCAAACGGGAGTCAGGTACATATCGTATGAAGGAGTGTCAAACTCAATGCCCTCGAACACGGGCACATCGATTCCAGCAACATTGCGGCGGACAACTCTCCACTCCCTGACCTGAACAAGGCCGTCAAGCCCCGAAGCATCAGAACCGCTGAGAAGAGGATACACATCTATCCATCCCTCAGCAGCCTCCATGATCCGGCGCCTGTTCTCCTCAGCCTGTTCGCGCATCTTTCTGACCTCAAGCTGCAGCTGTTGTTTCTTCAGCTGCAGGGTCGGCAGATAACGCTGATACCGCTTCAGGGAATCGCGCTGTATCTTGAGTTCATTCTTTGTTAACTTAACTTTAAAGTCGGAGGCCAAGCGGT
>JAZURH010000252.1:0-1777 GCA_045606125.1 Lentisphaeria bacterium
GAAGGCAAGCAGCTCTACATCCACCGCCGCGTTGGATTCAACTTCCGTATGACTGAAATCCAGAGCGCAATCGGTCTGGGCGAACTCAAGCGTTTTGACGAATGGAACCTCAAGCAGCGCATTAAGCTGGGCAAGATGCTCCTCAAGGGACTTGAAGGACATCCTCTGGTGAAATATCCCCCGGTGGACACAGAAGACCGCCAGAACTGCTTCTGGCTGGTGCCTTTCGTGCTTGACACCGACAAACTGACCTGCACATGCAAGGAGTTCATCGAAGCCGTACAGGCAGAAGGCGCATGCGCTTACAGTGTTCTCTGGCCGGAAATGTACAAGGAAGAAGCATACGCCGCCCGCAAGGGATTCGGTGTTGCAGGTTATCCTTTCAACGATCCACGCTCCAGAAACATCGACTACACCAAGTTCAACTGCACAATGGCCCACTGGCTCACAGACCGCACCATCAGCTTCTGGACACATCCAACATACACAGAAGAAAACATCCAGGCTGATATCGATGCATTCTGCAAGGTTGCTGAAGCATACATGAAATAACAAGCTTGTAAAAGGCTGATTTCACAGGCTCCGGGCACCCCACCAAGGGGCACCGGAGCCTTTTTCAGTTATCCGCAGACCTTTTTTCAAAGCTGCATATATCCATCTCACTGCATGATACAATTTTCCCAGATAAGCAAGGCCTTTGGCACACAGCAGGTTTTAACGGATGTCACTTTCACTGTCCATCGCGGTGAACGCGTGGGGCTTGTAGGCCCTAATGGAGCCGGAAAAAGTACTCTTTTCGAAATACTTTCAGGAAACGAGACACCGGACAAGGGAGATACAAGCTATCCCTACTCCATGCGCCTTGCCTATGTACGCCAGCAGGTAAATGATCTTGGCAGTGGAATCCCCCTGCTTAACTATGTGGAAAACGCAATGCCGGAACTTGACGATCTGCATGCGGAAATCGAAAGAATAGAAGGTATTCTTCAGCATGCGGAGACGGCAGACAAGCAGAAACTTCTTGCCAGGCTGGGAGAACTGCAGAACGAATATGAGCACAAAGGCGGATATGAACTGAAAAACAGGGCGGAAACAATACTTTCAGGTCTTGGATTCCCGATAAAGCGCTTCAATGAACCCTTTGATAAGTTCAGCGGAGGATGGAAGATCAGAGCGGAACTTGCAAGAAACCTGGTTGCGCAGCCGGACATACTGCTGCTGGACGAACCAACTAACTACCTGGATGTTCCCGCAGTCGAATGGCTGCAGGATTTTCTCAGGAACTACCAGGGAACACTGATGCTTATCTCACATGACAGGTATCTCCTCAACAGCCTGACAAATGTGACTCTTGAAATAATGGGAGGACATGTTACCCGATACCAGGGAAACTACAATAAATATGTCCAGGACAGGGAAGCAAGACATGAACAGCTTCTTGCCCAGCAGAGAAACATCGACCGCAAAAAAGAACAGCTTGAAAGATTCGTGGACAAGTTCCGCTACAAGGCAACCAAGGCAACACAGGCTCAGAGTCGCCTGAAACAGCTGGACAAACTGGAAGATGTGGATATCCCCCAGATATTCGTAAAGGCACCGAAAATCACATTGCCGGACGCGCCCCGTTCAGGGCAGGAAGTGGCCAGACTGGACAATGCCTCATTCAGCTATGACGGTGTCAACAATATATTCAAGGGACTTGACATGCGCCTGGAACGGGGGGACAAGGCAGCCCTCGTGGGCCTCAACGGCATGGGCAAGACTACCCTGCTGCGCC
>JAZURH010000253.1:0-4003 GCA_045606125.1 Lentisphaeria bacterium
GTTCGCGGCGACATCAAGGATAGTGGAAGCGACCCTCAGCTTGGCACAGACGAGAGCAACGATGAAGTCGGAGGCCAAGCGGTCTTAGGAAGACAGCAAGCAGCAACTCCTTGGCTCACAGAACGACATGGCTACGATCCGACTTGTTCGCGGCGACATCAAGGATAGTGGAAGCGACCCTCAGCTTGGCACAGACGAGAGCAACGATGTGGGCGGCTGGTCCATTATTCCTAACATGTACTATGTTCATCCTATCAACAGCAGGGTGACATTCGGTCTCGGACTTTCCGCCACATCCGGAACCTCCACTTCATACAACAAGTACTGGATCGGAAGGTATGCGGCTCTGGACACTGAGATTGCCATGGTGGACCTCATGGCAGCTCTTGCCTGGCAGGTTCGTGATGATCTGAGCGTTGGTGTTGGAATCGTGGCTGAACATGCATCTCTCAGAATAAGGCAGATGGTTCCTCTTGCGAATCCCATGACAGGCGCAGCTCTTAAAGACGGCAAGATGACCATAGAGGGCGAGTCAATTGGCTTTGGACTTATGGCCGGTGTTGTCTATCAGCCCATCGACGGTACCAAGATCGGTCTGGGATATCGTTCACGCATCAAGCATGAAGCTGACGTTGATGCTGAACTCAAGGGTGCTGATGACTTTAAGGCACTTGGAATGAAGACTTCCAGCGACGGCGACTGCGAAATGGAACTGCCCTCCAGCATAAACTTCGGTATTGAGCAGAGAATCAACGACAAGTGGACCGTGATGATGGACATTGCATGGACCGAATGGAGCGTTATGGATGAACTGGTTGTTGATTTTGACAACAAGATCCTCACAAGCTCCGGCGAGAGCAAGGCTATGAAGTGGAAGGATACATGGCGCTTTGCCCTGGGTGCTGAATACAAGGTAAACGAAAAGCTGACTTGGCGTATTGGTACATCTTATGACAAGAACCCCGCACAGGATGAATACCGCAACCTCAAGCTTCCGGATATGGATCGTTTCTGGTTCAGCACAGGTATCGGATACAAGTTCAATGAAAAGGTTCGCTGCGATCTGGCATATACACACCTCTTCATGGATACAAAGAGCTTCGAAGAGAAGACAGCCGGCGGCGTTGTTCGCGGAAAGTCCAAGAGCCAGGCTGACATCTACAGCTTCTCAGTTACTTATACTTTCTGATAAGACTGGCTGAAAAACACAACTTCTACTGACATGCGCCCTCCAAGGTAAATCCGCGGAGGGCGTTTTTTTCTGAAACAGCAGAGGCATTTCGAGTTTTTTGCGGAAAGCTGTCATAATGTTATGAACTGAGACTGCAGTTTTTTTGAGTTTTAGCGAAGACTGTATGCATTTTGTTGAATTTTGTTGAATTTGAGAAATCGGTTTGCATAAAGCACTTGTTTCGCTATATTTTGAAAGATGATTTTTTTTGTTGCAGTTTTTCATGAGAACAGAGGAATTTTGCAGACATGAAGAAGGTTAAGATTGGTGTTATTGGCGCAGGTGGAATTGCCCGCCGCCGTACGATTCCCGGCATGCTTCTTGCCGACAATATTGAGCTCACTGCTGTGATGGATATCTTCAATATTGAGGAAATCGCAGCTGAGTTTGGTGTGAAGAAGGCATATACTGATGTTGATGCTCTTCTGGCTGATCCCGATGTGGAGGCTGTCTATATTGCAACACCTGCAAGTATGCACAGGGAGCAGATCGAAAAGGCTGCTGCCGCCGGAAAGCATGTCCTCTGCGAAAAGCCTCTCACCATGACACTTGAGGATGCTGAGGCTGCTGTAGCCGCGTGCAACAAGGCCGGTGTCTTTCTGCAGGAAGGCTATATGATGCCTTTCCATGGCGCCCATCAGGCCATACGCCAGGCTGTTGCTGACGGCAAGATCGGCAAGATCGTTTACATGCGCGCCCAGCTTTCATGCTGGTATCCCCCCATTCCCGGTGCATGGCGCCAGGATCCCGCAAAGGGCGGCGGCGGATCACTTATTGACATGGCGACTCACCTTTATGATCTTCTTGAGTTCTTCAATGGCCCCATTTCCAAGATAGTCGCCCTTACAGGCAACCAGGTGCATGACTACAAGTCCGAGGATTCATCCACCAGTCTTCTTGAGTTCGCTAACGGAACTCACGCCACTGTTGATGCGTTCTTCTGCGTTCCGGATGAATCTACCAAAACACGCCTTGAGATCTATGGTTCCAAGGGTGCCATATTCACAGAGGGCACTATCGGCCAGAGTCAGGCCGGCACAGCTGAGATCATCTGTGGTCTCGGAGATGCAGGGTATGATGCCCAGCAGTCCAAGGATGTACAGAGAGTGTTCCAGCCTCTGGAATTCGCCGAAATCAATCCCTATACTGCAGAATGCGCTTATTTTGCGGACTGCATTCTGAAGGGAACTGCTCCCGCAGTCAACACAGGAGAAAATGCCCTCCGCATTATGGATATTACAGCCAAGGCATATGAATCAGCCCGTGACGGCATTGTCAAGAAGGTCTGAGTCGTGTAATTTTCCCCTGTCGGCGTAGACGCCGGATTTTTTCCGGTGTTTTCCTCTATTGGCAAAATTTCGGCGTGCTTTGTGGAAATGATTGCATTGTGCAGTATATTTTGCCCGCAAAAATGGTTTTGCACTTTTCCCGGCATGGGGATTTTTCAGCAGAGACAAGATGGTTCCGTACAAGTTGTGTTTGCACGGAACTCAAGCAAAACAGAGAAGAAAATGCGAACAGTAGGTACCGTTGTCCGTGGTATTCGTTGTCCGATATTCCGCCAGGGTGACAATTTGGCGGAGTTGGTGACAGGAGCTCTCAAGGCCTCATGGGAGAATGAGGGATACAGCCTGAGAGATCGTGATGTAGTTGGAGTAACTGAGTCAGTAGTGGCCAGGACTCAGGGAAATTATGTCACATGCGACCAGATCGCTTCTGATGTGAGTTCCAAGTTCCCGTCCGGCACTGTCGGAGTGGTTTTCCCCATATTGAGCCGCAACCGTTTTGCCGTGCTGCTTCGCGGCATAGCCCGTGGCGCAGAAAGGGTTCATATTCAGTTCAGCTATCCTGCTGATGAGGTGGGAAACCATCTTATGAGCCAGGAACTTATGGATGAATCAGGAATAGATCCCTGGAAGGATGTGCTTGACGAGGCTGAGTACCGCAGAGTTTTTGGCGAGCATGTGGCCCATCCGTTTACCGGAATGGACTATGTTAGCATATACAAGGATATAGTTGGTCAGGACAAGGTGTCCGTCTCCTTTGCAAATGATGCCAGGGAGATACTTAAGTATACAAAACAGGTCATCAACTGCGACATACATACCCGTGTCCGCACAAAGAAGCGTCTTCTTGCCGCCGGTGCCGAAAAGGTGTTCGGTCTTGATGAAATATGCACTTCTCCCGTGGAGGAGGGAGCCGGATACAATCCCGCATACGGTCTGCTGGGCTCCAATAAATCCGATGACGAAAGGGTGAAGCTGTTCCCCAGGGATTGCCAGCCCATAGTCGCGGACATACAGAAGCGCCTCAAGGAACTTACAGGCAAGACCGTGGAGGTCATGGTGTATGGCGATGGTGCCTTCAAGGATCCTGTGGGCAAGATATGGGAACTGGCTGATCCTGTGGTGTCTCCTGCATTTACTGAAGGGCTCAAAGGTACTCCCAATGAGATCAAGCTCAAGTATATAGCGGATGAACTTCAGAAGGCAGGGGCAAATGACGACGCGGTAAAGGCTGACATCATTGAGCACATCCGCCACAAAGGTGAAAATTTGTACGGCAAGGAAGAGTCACTGGGCACGACCCCGCGCCAGCTTACAGATCTTCTCGGCAGTCTCTGCGACCTTACAAGTGGTTCCGGAGACAAAGGTACGCCTGTCATTCTTATACAGGGCTATTTTGACAATCTTGCCAATGAGTAAGACAGTGTGCACTCCGGCATAGTTGTTGAAGGAGGGGCAGAAGGGCGTTTTCCTGCGTCTTTTTGTC
>JAZURH010000254.1:0-4478 GCA_045606125.1 Lentisphaeria bacterium
CGCGGTATAAGGATCATACGCAGTCTCCATGATTTCAATGGGCCGGTGAAAGATGTGGTGGCAAGATGCCAGATGCTGAAGGGCAGCTCGGATGACATTCCGAAGATAGCGTTTGCGGCGCATCATTGCTCTGATATGGCTGAACTTTTCAAGGAAACAGAGGACTTTACAGGATTCCCCCATATAATATGCGCCATGGGAACAATGGGAGGACTTTCAAGGATACTTGCGGTAAGGACCCATTCCATGCTGACTTTCACTTCGCCGGCACACAGGATTGAAGGAATGAGTGCAATAGGACATTTTACACCTGAACATCTTGTGAAAACATACGGTTTCAGAAAATTGACATTTGACACTTCGCTGTACGCTGTCACCGGATGGCCTCTTGGACATACCGCCAGCCCGGAATTGAACAATACCGCCTTCTTTACCGAAGCAAAAAATTGTGTCATGGTGCCCATTCCTGCGGAAACTGCAGGCGAAGCCATGGAATGCGCAGAAGTGCTGGGAGTCAGAGGCATGGCTGTAACCATTCCGCACAAGGAAGGTGTCATGCCCTATATGTCCTCTCTGGATGAGACAGCCCTGGCGATAGGCGCCGTAAATACGGTGGTTCGCACAGCGGCGGGATGGAAGGGATTCAATACGGACGCAGCCGGATTCAGTGGGGCGCTGCTGGAATTCCTTGAAACTGACAGCATTGCTGGGCGAAAGGTCGCGCTTATAGGCGCGGGCGGTGCGGCAAGGGCAGTGGCATACGCAATATGGAAGATGGGCGGAAATGCCTGTATTTTCAACAAGACTCTTTCCAAGGCTGAGGAGCTGGCTTCCCGCTATGATTTCAGGGCGGAGCCCCTTTGCTGCGAAAGTCTTCCGGCGCTGAGGGAATACGGGGATATTGTCATACAGGCAACATCCGTGGGACTCAATGCAAAGGGACCGGAAGATGATCCCATACCTTTCTATGATTTTACCGGAAAGGAATCCGTCTATGACCTGGTTTATGTTCCGGAGGTAACTCCCATTCTTGCCAGAGCGGCGGCGGCAGGCTGCCGGACACGCAGCGGCATGTCCATGCTTGTGGAGCAGGCCAGAGAACAGAGAAGGCTCTATGCCTCCTACTATGAGGAAACAGGCAGATGAAGAGAATATTCTTATACGGGCCGCCCGCCAGCGGCAAAACCACGATCTCCAGAGAACTGGGCGCTGCGCTGGGATGTACTGTACTTGATATTGACGGGCAGATAACAGTCCGGGCAGGGCGCTCAATACCGGAAATATTTGCATCAGAGGGGGAAGGTTTTTTCCGTGACCTTGAATCTTCTGTTCTCAGGGATTGCATTGAACGCACTTCCGGTGAAAACTGCGTAATTTCTTTGGGCGGCGGGACATTGCTGCGGGCGGAAAACCGGGCTTTGTGCGAATCGGAAGGAATTGTGATATGCCTTGATACTCCACCTGAAGCTGAACTTTGCAGGCGCCTCGGTCTGGCACCCGGAAGCCGTCCCCTGGGGGACCGTTCCCGGGAGCGTGCTCCCCATTATGCCTCTTTCCCGAACAGGCTTGCCGCCGGTTTTATTCTGCCGGATTCCCTGGTCCTGGCCGGAACTGGCCTGGCATCTGTTTTTATGGATCCAGAAAGAACGGTATTTGACGGAAATGTGGCGGCTTTGTATCCGGAACTTGCTGCTTCTCCTCTTGGCGTGATTCCTTCCGGGGAGGTCAACAAGACGCCGGACACAGTCATGAAACTATGGCATGGATTTGCCATGGCCGGGATCGGTCGGCGGGATACTGTCATGGCTTGCGGCGGAGGCGTGACCGGAGACTTGACCGGGTTCGCCGCAGCAACTTGGATGCGAGGTGTAAACTGGCGCAATTTCCC
This sequence comes from Lentisphaeria bacterium, assembly GCA_045606125.1. GTDB lineage: Bacteria > Verrucomicrobiota > Lentisphaeria > Oligosphaerales > Oligosphaeraceae > RGIG3456. The sequence continues at coordinate 1,889 of JAZURH010000254.1, forward strand.
GACTACACTTCTTTCTATGGTGGATGCCTCTACAGGTGGAAAGACCGGATGTGATCTGCCGGACGGAAAGAATCTGGCGGGTGCATTTCATTCGCCGCGTATTGTGGTAATCGATACTTTGTTTTTGAACACCTTGCCCGAAAAGGAACTTGCTGTAGGCAAGGCTGAAATGATAAAGCATGAGATCATAGGCGGATGCAGGCATGTGGTCTCCAAAGGCATTCCGACTGCCGGTGAGATTGCGGATAATCTGTCCGTGAAGATCGGCATAGTAAGGGAGGATCCGCTGGAGACAAAGGGGCGCAGATTGCTGCTTAATTGCGGTCACACCGTGGGACATGCCCTTGAATTGGCTATGGACTACAGACTGTCCCATGGCGAGGCTGTGGCAATAGGATGCGTGCAGGAGGCTGAATATGCGGTGAAACTTGGTCTGGCACCTGAAAACTGGCCGTCTGAACTGGCTGGCAGATTTGCTGATGCCGGTTTGCCGGTTGAATTGCCTGCCGGATATTCCTTTGAAAGTCTTATCCCGTTGATGCGCGGGGATAAAAAGCGCCAGGGGAATGCCGTTACATTTGCGTTGCCCTGCGGATGGGGCGATGTCCGTGCCGTAAAAATAGAACTTGCTTGAAAAATGACTTCCATAACCGTAATACCAGGCCGCAGAAGCGGCGCAGTGTCCGTGCCTGTTTCAAAGTCCCATCTTCACAGGCTGCTTATTGCTGATTTTCTTGCGGGCGGCAAGTTGTATGAGAAGGAAGTTGCCGCCGGGGAAGATGTGAAAGCCACCAGAAAATGTCTTGCTGCATTGGAGGCTGCAGGGAATGATACCGTTCCTGAACTTGATTGTTGTGAAAGCGGGTCAACTCTCCGTTTCATGCTTCCTGTGGCTATGACATGCGGAGACAAGGTATTGTTTCATGCAGCCGGAAGGCTGCCGCAGCGCCCCATACAGCCGTTTCTTGAATTGCTTGCCGCTCATGGTGTGTCAAGGCGGCCGGATGAAAAGCTTTTTCCCCTTTGTCTGGAGGGGCGTCTCATGCCCGGGAAATATTCCCTGCGGGGTGATGTTTCATCCCAGATCATAACCGGATTGCTTTTTGCCTTGCCGCTGCTTGATGAGGACAGCAGAATTGAATGTACTACACCGCTGCAGTCCAGGGGATATGTGGACATGACATTGCAGGTATTGGAACAGTTCGGGATACATACGGATGTCAACGGAGATGATTTTTTCATACCTGGCAGGCAGAAGTATGCTGCTTTCTGCTGTGTTGAGCCTGAACTTGACTGGTCGGGCGCCGCATTCTGGCTGGCGATGAACGAACTTGGATCGGATATTGCTGTTCCGGGCATGGATCAGGCATCCAGGCAGCCGGATAGTGCGATAACGGAATTGCTGAAACTGAGCTGCGGTACGATTGATGTGTCCCAGTGCCCGGACATATTTCCCGTGCTTGCTGCCGTGGCCGCCGCAAAAGACGCTGTTACATGCTTTACCGGAATAGAGCGCCTGCGCATGAAGGAGTCAGACAGGCTGGCTGCCATGGAGGATGTGCTTTCCCGCTTCGGCGTGCATGCGGACAATGGTGAGAAAGAATTTATCGTGAATGGAGCAGGCTCACCCGTACGGGGCGGATGTGAAATATGCACATACAATGATCATAGGATCGCTATGTCGGCTGCGGTTCTTGCCAGCGTTGCTGACGGGCCTGTAGTCATACAGGATCCCGAATGCACGGCAAAGTCATATCCCGACTTTTTCATGCAGCTTGAGGCACTGGAAATTAAACAGTAAAGACCTGTCAGGGTAACTTCAGTCCGGCTATTCGTGGATTCACATTTGCCAGTTGGTCTATGTTTACATTGAATGTGACCATACGTCCGGCCTTCAGGTGTTCATCCCTGAACTTTTTAAAATCTTCTTCCTGAAAACGCAGGGTTTCAAATTCGGGCGGGCATGCCGCCTTGTTGTATACCCACATGGTATTGTCAACAGTGATCCATCTGTGATCCTGCATATCAAGTGTCTTGGGTGCGAACTCCTGGTCAAGTTTTACAGTTTCGCCTGCATAATAGTCCTGCCATTCAGTGTACAGGTGCGTGCGTCCAACACCAGCACTGACAGTAACTGCGCATTCCCTGTTTCCCCGTTTTGCTGCAATGTTGAGTTCCTCCCATGGGAATTGCCAGTCCTGTATATCGCAGTTTATGGTTTGCCTCGGACCTTTCGGGTCTACGGAATATGCGCTGTCGAACCACCAGGCTGATATTCCCCTACCATAGCGTTCAGCCGTGAAACTGACTATATCAAGTATGTTTCCTGCGAATCTGTCAAGTCCGTTGTACTTTCCGCCGGAGTAGCCGCTGATCCTTTCCCAGTCCGGATCGCCTCCCATGTTGCAGGAATGATTGTAGTATGCAATGAAACGCATGCCCCTGTATGAAAGTTCTTCGATTATTTCGCCCGGCAGATCCCGTTTGGTGGTCCTTCCCGGCATGAGATTTTCCAGAACTTTATTGGGGAAGGGCAGGTACTGCCTGCCGTGGGTCAGGGTGAAAATGCAGTGCGTAGCATTTACTGAGG
>JAZURH010000255.1:0-1823 GCA_045606125.1 Lentisphaeria bacterium
CTTGGCTCACAGAACGACATGGCTACGATCCGACTTGCCTGTATTTGAACTTCCCGTCAAAATCTCCGGATGCAAGTTTTTCATATATTTGCATAGCTTCCTGCACCGCGCCTGCTGCAGCATGGTGCTGTGCGATCTGGAACTGGGCATATTCGCCGATTATCTTATTACCGGAGGATGACAGCGGTTGCAGAAATTCCAGTGCGGCGTCACGCCTGCCGGAGGAAATAAGATATTCCGCCGCCTTGACGCCAAGCTCATCCGCATATTTGTTTTTACTGTGTTTTTTTTTGAAAGAGCGTATGCTGTCCAGCATTTCCTGTTGTCTGCCCAGTTTGTCGAGGCAGTAGATCCTGAAAATTTCCGCGTCGGGCGCATTCTTGCTTTCCGGATTTTCCTTCAGGAAAAGGTCATATTCTGCCAGTGCCATGTCATGGAAACCGCGTTTGTAGAGGCCGCAAGCATAGGCATAGAGTTCATCAGGATTTTTCCTGAGCGTCTCAGCACTTGTCTGGGCATCTGCTGCTGTTCCAGCCAGCAGGAGCATTGCCGCAATGGCAAAATATGACAATTTATTCAGTTTCACTTATTGTTCTCTTGAGTTACAGTTGAGAAAGCCACATTTCTTACATCAGCCTTGGCGCAGATATCAAGCACACGGATCACATCCTTGTGTCTTGTGTCCTGGTCAGCTCTGATTATGACCGGAAGGTCCGGACTGCTGGCGTGCGTAGTGGAAAGTATTTCCTCAAGCCTGGCATGATTAAGTTCTATGCTGTTGATGAATATGGAGCCTTTTTTGTCTACATTGACTATTATCTCCATTCTCTGTCTTGCCGCAGACATGGAACTATCCGTTGATGGCACTGTTATGTCCAGCTTGTTTTCCCATTTTGCAAAGAGGGTTGCCGCCATGAAGTGCACCAGAAGTATGAACACGATGTCTATCATCGGTGCCATTTGGAAACCGGGAGAGGTCTCCGATACGCGTTTCTTGAAGTTCATGCGGGTGTCCTCCTGTGCTTAATCCTTTTTTGAGGAATCAGCCGGTGCAAGTCGGCGGAGAATGGAGCCGCAGGCGCTTTCCATTTGGCCTATCAGCTTGTTGAGATGTCCCCTCGCAATATCGTACAGTGCCATGGCGAAGATACCCACGATCAATCCGCCGAAAGTCGTGTACATGGCCTGGGATATTCCGTTTGCCATAGTCTCTGCTTTTTTTGCAAAGTCCGCTCCGCTTTCAATGCCGCCGAAGGAGATCATCATTCCCCAGACAGTACCGAGAAGTCCTACCATTGGGGATATTACGGCAATGTCCATAAGATACTGGAGGCGCTGCCAGAGAATGCCTGCCTGTCTGCCGCCCTCATCTTCCATTGCATCCCTGAGTCTGGAATAGTTTACATTCTGCCCCGGGACTATCTGTTCCAGTGATGTGCCCACTATCCGTGCCGCCGCCGAGGAATCTTCGGCGCACAGATCCTGCAATCCCTCCAGGTCATTGGTGTCCGCCAGAGTCTTGGCCTGCTCAATGAATTTTTTCGGGAAAAGTATCTGTGCTCTCATGGTCATGGCGTAGAATATTGCAAGTGCGATGGCAACAAGGGAAAGGCCGCTTATGACATACATGATCCATCCGCCGCGGGACATGATCTCACTGAAGGTGATGGACATGTTTTCCCCATCGGCTGCTGCGGCTTCCGCCTGTACAGCTGTCTCCGCAGCTCCGGCCAGCGCCGAGGATACTGATTGTGCCTCCTGCCCGGAAGACTGGGCAAGAACCGGAATAGCCTGCATAATCGCCAGCACGACCAAGTGAAAAG
>JAZURH010000256.1:0-2731 GCA_045606125.1 Lentisphaeria bacterium
CTTTCCACTCTTCATTGGGAGCACACAGTCAACTGCAGTGCATGCTTGTTCCACATCATGGGACACCATAAGAATATTTATTTTCCTTTCTGTCGCAATTCTCTTCAGCAGAGTACACACCTCCCTTTTCATCAAAGGGTCAAGCGCAGCAGTCGGCTCATCAAGAAGCATTATTCCCGTACGCTGGGCGAGAGCCGATGCAATGAGAACCTTCTGCAATTCTCCGCCGCTCAAGGTATGAAGGCTGCGTTCAAGAAGTCCAGTTATCCCCACATCAGCTGCAGCCTCATTCACGGGTTCCATATCTGAATCATGCCAGGCATAGCGGCATATCTCCATAAAATGCCTCACGGAAAAATCGGGCAGATTATCAAGTCGCTGCGGAAGATATGAAACGCGCCGGGCAAGTGTCTCCCTATTCATATTGCGCACATCCTCTCCATCCAGGCATACAGTTCCGCTCCAGCTTGAATAAAGCATAACAATGCACTTCAGCAAAGTGGATTTTCCGGCTCCATTACTTCCCGCCGCCAGGGCAAAAGTACCGGAAGGAAGATCAAAGGAAACATTGTCGAGCAGTTTGACACCGTCAACAGAAAAGGACAGATCTCTTATGCTGAGCAAGGGCATATTCCTCATCCAGCCTCACAGCCCTCAGGCAATCCGGCAGCAACAAGACGGGCACCAAGGTCATCAGGAAGTTCTATCCTGCGCAAATCATATTCGGAATGCATCATGGTTATCTTCACAGCGGGGGGTGCTGGCAGCAGCCCCGGTATGCGTTCTGGCCATTCAACAAGCGTAATTGCATCAGGCGCAAAAAGAAAATCCTCTATGCCAAAAGCAAGTGCCGCGTTCTCATTGTCAATGCGGTACATATCCAGATGATAAAACATCTTTCTGTCCGCCAGACGGTATTCCTGCACAACTGTAAATGTGGGGCTTGTGACAGCCTCCGTAACGCCAAGCCCTCTTGCCACGCCACGACTTATTACAGTCTTGCCGGCTCCAAGGTCTCCGTACAAAACAACCGTCTGACCGAAAGACAGAAATCCAGCAAGCAATTTACCAAGAGCAAGAGTGGCATCTTCATTGCGACTCGTTATTATCATGCTTTCTCAACTCCCTCCAGCTTGTCCGCCAACCCATAACGCAGGGCAAGACGCAATACCCGCTGAAACACGCAGGGGTAATCACCACACTCGCACAGACCATCAGCAGTGCTGTTTCCGCATGGCCCTTTCAGCAGCCCCTTGGGGCACAATCCGGGATCAACCCCAAGACAGCCGTCCAACTGAGCATCGTTCAGGCGGCACCTGCAAATCCATTTTGCCGCTTTTCTGACAAACAAAGGCGTTTCCGGACTGGCAAAAAAATTGTAGCGTAAACGATCTCTGAATGCAGGTTCAGCGACTTTGCGCTTGGATGACTTTGCAGTCTTAACATCAAACTCCTGAACTTCAGGGACCATAAGTGCATCATAAAGATAAAACGGCGCGGATCCTTCGGGCAAATTAGGCATTATCGGGAAAAGGGCCGTCTCCCTGAACTCGCTGTTCCATGCGGCCGCCCAGGAAGAAAATACAGAATACTTCGCAGTTATTTCATCGTAATTCTTCAAAAATGCCTCAAACTCGGCAGAAGTATGTATGCCTGAAAGCTGTATGCCATTATATCCCATCAGACGGCATCCAACCGCCACAAGTGCGGCAAGCCTTGTCTGTTCCCGGGTAAATTCCTCCGGATTTGCTGCGCAGCGCTGTGCATTGGCTCCTATATGAAGCGGCACCGGGACTCCTGGCTTAAGCATACTGGAAAGTATGCCCTCATCAGATGTATCAATCACTGCCACCCTGGCAAGAACCGGGACAAGCATTTCACGGGAGCGCAGATACCATATGAGTTCCTGGTATTTTTTCATATCCCAGCCGGCCTGGGCTGTAAAGAATCTGGCGCCGGAACGCATTTTTGCAGAAAACCTGCTGTACTGGAAAAACTGGTCTTCATGAACATATTTGAATGGGTTCACCACACCACCGACGCAATTATCAGCACCTGATTTCATTATGAACTGCATTATATCAGTAGAGTCCATGCAGTTTCCTGTGCCCTTCTCCAAATTGCCGGTCACAGCCACGAAATCCCGAAGCCCCATGCCACGAAGCCTGTTTATCGAAGTCAGGATATCATCCATACTTCTGTCCCGCCCGCTTATATACGAGATTACAGGCTTTGCAGTTATAGCGATGGCATCCTCGGCAAAATTCAACTGCGGCTTGTCAGGTGCAGCAGCGTCGCAATCCGGAAGAGCCACTGCAAACACAGACGGTTCATCGGCCGCAAACTTCAAAAGTTCCTTCACTGAAGACATTTCATCTCCAGAAGGTATCTCCAGAACTATGGAAAACGACGGGTTCTCCAGCATTTCTGCAAAACGGCTATCGCCGGAATAACTCATATTGAACTGCTTTTTTGAATCCGCTTCTTTCATAATCACAACAACCATGGTACTTCATATTTTATGCCGATAAACCTGATGTCCCGGCAATGAACATCATAATATACATCCTGCACGCAAAAAACACACAGAAGTCCCATAACTTTTCAAAACAACAATCTTCTCCCGAAATATAAAAAGAAAATCACGGGCATAATACCCGCACAGGTCCTGTAAAATAAATGAACCCCATTTGCCCTGTTTGCGATTAAGTCTGAGGCCAAGCGGTCTTAG
>JAZURH010000257.1:0-2064 GCA_045606125.1 Lentisphaeria bacterium
ATTGATAATATTTGATTTAGACGGTACGCTGGCGGAGACCAACGGGGACCTGGCGGATTCGGTAAATGATGTGCGCATGGCACTTGGCATGTCTCCCATTCCGGACAGGACAATAACTGCCCTGCTGGGATGCGGCATATACGACCTTATGAAAAATGCAATACCCGAACTCAAAACAAAGGAGGATCAGGAAAAGGCCGTGGCGATGCAGATCAAATACTATGACGAGCGCATCACAAACAGGACACGGTTGTATGAAGGAGTTACCGGAACCCTTGCGTTGCTGTCTGAAAGGCACACGCTGACGGTATTTACAAACAAAGTGATGTATCAGGCACAGACCATACTTGATCGACTTGATGCATCAAAATATTTTCGCTGCATAATAGGCAATGCCAGAGACATTCCTCTGAAACCGGCTCCGGAAGCAGTAAGATATGCAGCGGAAAAATCAGGCTGCACACTGGACGGGGCATGGATAGTAGGAGACAACTGGACTGACCTCCTCGCCGGAATGAACGCAGGGATCAAAACCTGTTTCTGCAGCTATGGATTCGGACATTCAAGAGGCATCAGATGTGATGCCAGCATTGCGTCATTTGATTTATTGACGGAAGTTATCAAATAAAAACAAACAACAAAAGAAAAAAGAAGAAGCTATGAGCCAAACAGCAATTCTAATCGACTTTGAAAATCTCATCATTGGGATTGAAAACAACGATCCGGATGTGCAGAGGACTTTCTCCATAAAGAAAATCCTTCAGTTCATCTCGAAAACATACGGAAACACTGTTTTCAAAAAAGCATTCGCTGACTGGAGCAACCAGAAATTCCGCAAATACGCTCAGGATCTGATGAAGAACGGAGTGGAAATGCAGCACATCGTGCGCGGAAGCTATGGAAACAAAAACTTCACAGAAAGTCACATGACAATCGCAGCCATGGACTGCATCCTGCGCAATCCCATGATCGACAGCGTTGTGCTTGCAACAGGAGATGCAGATTTTCTCCCACTTATAAACCACCTGAAATCGACAGGAAGACTGGTAATTGGAATAGGCGCCGAAGGCACTGTGTCATCAAGCGTGCTTTCAAACTGTGATGAATATCTCTACTATGCGCAGGACGGACTGTACAAGGCGCACATCCCGGCCTTTGACAAGGCGGGAACCTTCAAGTTGTTAAAAAACATAATCGGAACAGCAGGCATATATGTAGCGGACATAGAGGACGAGATCCTCGCCCAGTGCCCGGACTTCAACCTTGAAGAACTTGGCTACGCCAGCATAGAAGAACTTCTCCAGAGCATGCCGAATGCAGTAAAGCTGGACAACACTGGCGAGGAGCTCAAAGCTTTCTGGATACACCAGCCTGCCATACGCACAAAATACGGTCGCAATGAAATCAACACTCAGGATTTGATAAGCCTTCCTCTGGACGAATATATGCACACCACAAGGTGGTACATAACAGACGGCCCGATCCGCGAAAGCATACTCAACAACATTTTTGCCGTTCTTTCAACAGCTGAACATCTTGTTACAAGCGAAGATCTGCGCAAAGAGGCTGCCGCAGGCGAACTTGCGGTTGATGACAGAGCATGGCAGGGAACAATATTCTCCCTGGTATGCGGTTCCTGCCTCTGGGAAAAGCCGGAAAGCAATGACGTGCCCACCCATCTGCGCAAGTTTTCACTTTTCAAAAACATAGAAAATGTGGATGATTTCCTGCTTGGATACTACATCAGTCTGTTCCACAAAGCATTCATGGAAAGACAGGATCTGGATTCCCGCAGCATGGCAGAACTCATGCATCCGGAAGCACCGGAAGAGCATCTTGAACTGTTTGAAAAAGTCTGTGCCGAAATAAACAGCCGTGTAAAATAACAAATGACCGCCCTGCCCTACACACATTCATGCGGTGAGGATGCCATTCACCGGCTCAAGCCGGAAGTCCTTGCTGCATTTGAAGAGTGCGCGGCAAAGTATTTAAGGCTTACAGGTCAACGGCCTGAGGTGACATCCGCATGCCGCAGCCTGCGTCATTGCGCCCGCCTTATGAGTG
>JAZURH010000258.1:0-5156 GCA_045606125.1 Lentisphaeria bacterium
CCGCTTGGCCTCCGACTTTGCCGCAAATCGTTTGATTTGCGCCCGGACATCCCAATCAATGAAATCTGATACGATATGCGCGGTACCTCCCGTCTCCGCAAGAAAATCAGCTGCAGAAGCAAGGGCCGTATCAGGCATTGCCGTACCTTCCGGTTCAATGGTGTCCAAAGTGTCTACAACAGCAGGGATATATTCTGAGTTGAGGAGAGATACGGGAGTGAACTGTTTGCTTCCGCAGATGAAAACTGCCGTTTTGTCACCCTGTGAAAGTGCTATTCCAGCGAGGCATGCTGCAAGAAGTATGGCATAACGATATTTTGACAGGCAGGCTTCAGTTCCTCTGTATGCCATGGATGCGCTTGCGTCAATTATAATGGCGCAGCGCATATCGGTATCATTTCTGGATTCCCGCTGGTACAGTCTGTCCTGTCTTGCGTATAGTTTCCAGTCCGTATACCGCAGGTCATCTCCGAAAGAGTATTGCCTGTACTGCATGAAATCTCCACCGGTTCCTTTGGAAAAACTTTTGTGCAGCCCTGACATAAGTCCGTTTACGGCCTGTTCCGCCATAAGCCTGAAAGTTCCCAGCCTCTGCAGAGTTTCGGGTTTGAGCTGTTGTGAAAGGGATGGCATTTTCAGAAGTCGGCAAAACTCAATGATTCAGGACCTATTTTCACCGGTCTCCCGTTTGCTTCTGCGCTTTTTCTGATAGCAATGGTAGTAAGGTGGGCATTGATTGCAGAACGCAGATTATGGCTTGATTCTCTACCTTCTTTTATGCATTTTACAAAGTCGTCCACCATTGCCGGGAAAGGATGGGAGTATACATCTCCGGATTTTTTCACTCCTGTGTCAAGAGTGAAGAAATCAGTCTGTCCTGCAAAGCGTTTCAGGTAGAATCTGTCATTCATGATTGTGCCATTTTCTCCCAGGATTGAAAGATTTGCCGTGTATGGATTTGTTCCCACCAGTGAGCATGTGAAGACGCCCAGCGCCCCGTTGTCGAAGCGGACCTGGGCAGTTTCCACTGGTGGATACTCATAGTAGTCTCCCACCATTGCCGACATTGCCCTGGCTTCCACAATGTCGCTGCCAGTGATGTACCGGGCCATATCCACAGAATGGCATCCGGCAAGTATGAAGGCACCGCCTGTGTTTTCCTTGTGCTTCATCCAGCCGCCTCTTTCCCTGCCGAACCAGTAGTCTACATTTGTCATGAATATTTTGCCCAGTTCCCCTTCTGCTACCAGACGCCGTTGGAGGTTTACAAGGGGATTGAAGCGCAGAATGAAGCCCACCATGCTTTTGACGCCTGATTGTTCCACAGTCTCTATCATAGGCATCATGGTCTCTTCGCTTATGGCTATGGGCTTTTCAATGAAGATATGCTTGCCTGCTTTTGCAGCAAGAATGGCTTCTTCAGCATGTCTGTCATTGGGTGTGCAGATGGACACAATGTCAATGCTGTCATCATTGAGTATTTCGTTGAAATCTGTAACTGTACGGCAGTCCAGGCCGAATTCAGCCTGTTTTGCTTTGGCGCTTTCAAGCCTTCTGCTTCCTATGCTCAGGACCTGGCATTCAGGATTTTTCAGATAGGCATTTATATGTCCCGAAGCAACCCAACCACAACCCCAGACTGCGCACCCGTACTTGCCGTTTTTCATGTTCAGATTCCTTTTATAAATGAATTATTTTTTATCTTTAGAGTCAGATGAACTGCCGAATATGTCATCGTCGTCATCATCGTCATCATCATCGTCGTCATCAATGTCGTCATCATCGTCGTCAATGTCGTCATCATCGTCAATGTCAATGTCGTCATCATCGTCGTCGTCATCATCGTCAATGTCATCGTCGTCATCATCATCATCGTCAATGTCGTCATCGTCGTCGTCATCATCGTCGTCGATGATGTTATTCAACATGATGTTCTCTATTGCTTTTTCTGGCGTATTGAAGCCGAACATCACTTCCAGAAGTCCGTTTGCATGGCGTCGTATCATTTCTATGCCGATGAAAATGGCTAAACCTATGGCATCGTCAGATGGGACCTCCGTCTGGAGCGGCACATATACTTTGAAACGTATTTCACCATCAGAAAAGTCCATTTCAAAATTACCGTTCAGCATTCTGTAGTTTGCCCTGGTTATGAACTCTGCAATTTTCATGCGGACTTTTTTATCTGCGCAGAGGGGAAGTATAAAATATACAGTGAAGGCATCGTTATGAGTACACAGTGTAAGGTGAATGATATTCAGTTTGCCGCCAATGTTCATAGAGGCTTTGAAAATACCGTTGTCCTCATCGAAAGTGTAATTCCAGTCATTTTGGTCAAAATGATTTTTAATTGCATCGGCAATGTTTTCAGAATAGTCATGGTCTGTGCTCTTGATCTCTCTCATAGTTTTCTCTCCTTAATTTTGTATTTTTCAGATCTGCTCCTACGGCTTTCCGGTAAAAGGAAAGCCGTAGGAATACATGATATTAAAGATGCCGTTGTCCTTTCTAAAGTCCTGACATGGCATCCCTATTGATTATTGTTCATGTAAATGACTTTTTGATATGAATGATTTGCGAATAGACGCTTACGGCTTTTTGTCATCGTCGTCATCGTCGTCAATGTCGTCGTCGTCATCGTCGTCATCGTCGTCATCATCGTCGTCATCGTCGTCATCGTCGTCAATGTCGTCATTATTAGACTCGATTTTTTCGATGGCTTGTTCAGGTGTGTTGAATCCTAACACCACTTCCAGAAGTCCGCCCGCATAGCGTTTTATTATTGTTACGCCCAGGAAAATCGGGAATCCTATTGTGTAGTCAGAAAGTTCTTCGGTGTGTACTGGAGTGAATATTTTGAGCCGGATCTCGCCATCTGAATAATCCATTTCAAAATTAGCGCATCTCATGCCGTAGTTTGCTCTGGTTATGAATTCGGTAACCTTGGAGCGGACTTTTTTTCCCGCATTGACTGGTATTACGAAATAGATGGTAAATGCCTCGTTATGAACATGCAGTGTCAGATTAATGGTATTCAGTTTGCCGCCAATGTTTATGGATGCCATGAAAATGCCATTGTCTTCATCAAAAGCGTGATGCAAGTCATTATCGTCAAAATGTTTTTTTATTGCCTCTGCGATGTTTTCTGAATAGTCATGGTTTGAATTATCAAGTTCTCTCATTTTGACCTCCATATAATTTTAGTTTTTTCATATACCGTTCAGCAGTCGATCCGATAGGAACACGGGTAGACCGCTGTCGTATATAGCTTTTTGCGCTGCTGCTATGTCATACTCAATACGCAGCAGTTCAAGACATCCTGTATCTGTGTCATAAAGCACTGCGCTGGCCCGGTTGTCTCCGTCTCTGGGCTGCCCGACTGCGCCGACGCTTATCATGGCGTTGGTGTCTTGGGGCAGGGTGCAGTTCCCAAGGCGGGAAAAGGATATTTTCTCACCGTTTCTGTGCAGCGCAAGCAGCGGAATATGGCAGTGTCCGTTGAAGCACAGGCGCCTTCTCTGAAACAGAAAGTGCACTGCGGCGTCTCTCAGAGATGTTACATAGTTCCATTTCGGATAGGGCTGACATGAGGAATGGGTGACCATGTACTCATCGGCGTAGAGTGCCATTGGAAGCTCTGAAAGCCACTGGAGCTGAGCCTTTGAGAGCTGTCCGCGTGTCCATCTTATGGCGTCCATTGCTTCTTTTCTGATCTTGCCGGATGGCATTGCTTCGTCTGATACAACATAGGAATCGTGATTTCCACAGCAGCACAGTATGCCTTTTTCCCTAATAACGTCTAAACACTGTGCCGGATTTGCGCCGTATCCAATAATATCTCCCGCACAGAGTATGCGTTCGGCTCCGGCATCATTGATAACTTTGAGCACTGCGTTCAGAGCCTGCAGATTGCCATGTATGTCTGCAATAACAGCGATAAGCATAACGGTGTCACCATATTCAATAAGGATGCAGTTTTATTCTTTGCCGTAATAGTCCCAAAGTGTTCCGGTGCCTTTATGCCTGTGTGCTTTTATGCCCCGGATTGTTCGGGGCGCCGTTCATGCTGTTAATATGCATGGAAATTGTGGTAAAGCGGCAAGAAGTGTGTATATTATAGCACTTTCCGCAAAAGGAACAAGCAGGCAGATAAAAAATATAGGAAATACATGGCATGAGTGGCGTTGATGGCAGAGATAAGTACGGTATGATGGGCAAGTTGCCGTTTGCGCACAGGCGCCGCGTGGCTGTGTTCGGCGGAAGTTTTGATCCGCTGCACACCGGGCATGTCAACATGGCGAAATATCTTCTTGGCATGCGTGTGATGCTGAACTCGGAGGACAGTGTCCGCAGCGGCAATATAAGTATAGCCGAATATATGCGCAGATCGCTTCAGGTGATGGACATCTACAAGAAGCGCTGTGAAAAGTTTTCCAGGCTTAAGAAGGAATACGACAGCGGCCGCGGCAGGGCAATAGACACTGATATGCCGCTGCGTCAGCCGGAGCCGCCTCTGCGTCCCGTTGAATGCGCTGCCATTGAGGAGGTCCTTTTCGTTCCTGCGCTTTGCTCACCGCTCAAGGAGGGAACCGGTTCATCGCCCGCAGACAGACTGGAGATGCTCAGGCGGGTATGTATTGCCAATGAGGGATTCAGTTACAGTGATATTGAACTCCGCAGGAACGGCAAGTCCTATTCCTTTGATACCATGAATACCTTGAGCAAGGTATACAAGGATTTTGAGCTTTATTTCACCATGGGAATGGACAGTCTTGCAACTCTGGGGCGCTGGTACCGTGCCCAGGAGTTCGTGCAGAGGTTCAATTTTATCATATATCCCCGCCCCGGCGTGGCGGCGCCAAGTTTCGTCACGCTGGAAAAGGAGTTCGGAACCAGAAATGCCAACAAACTGCTGAATTCCATTTTACCGCAGGAAGTTTTTTCTTCCGGGCAGCCTGCCACGGATGTGGCCAGCCTTGTAGCGCAGGGTGATGACTTGACGGGCATGCTTCCGCCTGAAGTTGCAGGATTCATAGTGGAAAAGACCAGGACAGTACTGAAGTGCATGAAGGCACCGGTCTTTGACCAGTCTTCCACTGAAGTGCGTGAAATGGTTGCACGGGGAGAGGGGCTGTCAGAGGTTCTTCCTCCTGAGG
>JAZURH010000259.1:0-2492 GCA_045606125.1 Lentisphaeria bacterium
TGACATTGGACGCGAGCAGCTGAGCCGGATTGTCTGATTTTTCATAGAGATTCCACTTGGACGGCTTCTTCCTGTCAATATAACTGTCCATATAGAAAGCAACGCCCATGGTGGTTATTTTCCAGAACTTCTCATGATTTGCCGGATCTATCCATGATGCAGCAAAACGATTGAATTTTCCCAGCATTTTTGCATAGTCATCTTCGCATGCCGCATGATATCCGGGTCCTTCGTTTCCATCAACGATTTTCATGGTGTCGGGTGCCCCGTCATAGATGCCGTTGAAGAATGCTGTCATAAGCCCGGTTTTGGAGTTTTTAAGGTCTTCAGGATGAGCCTCTTTATAAGCAGAATTGCACTGGGACGCCCAGTAGAATGTGAACAGTGTGAGATTGGGGAACTGACGGTTGATTTCTTCAATAAGTTCCTTTGCGCGGACGCGAACCTTTGCGGCAGTTTCCTCAAATGAATATCCCAGATGGGGACGGTACATGAATGGCAGCTTAGTCAGCGCGTATGGTTCAATATCCAGGCAGAGTCCGGCAAAGCCATATTCCTTTGCAGCCCATGCAAGCATGCTGAAATTATTAAGGGTTCTGGCCCAGGCCTCGTCATCAAACCAGTTGCCGTTAAAGGGCGAGGAATTGAGAATGTAGAAGTTATGCTTGAGGCGTGTATTCTGAAACTTTCTGAACATGGGGATAAGTTCAGCAAAATCCTCCTTTTTCAGCAAATGGGGCGAACCCGTCTGGCTCAGCGGATTATAGACTATGGTCTTGCCGTCCCGCTTGAGCCTTATGACTGGATTAATTGCCATGCCGTCAAAGGGAGCGCACTCATCAATCTTGTCAAATGCCTCTTCAACAATGTTCTCAGGCAGAGAAGGAGATACAAATCCGAAATGTATGACCTTCTTCTGATCCATTGGAACACGATGTGAAAAGGCCGCCACAGGCAGCAAAAACAAAATCAGCAACAAAAGATTTCTATAAAAAATCATCATCCTTCCTACCTCGGCTAAAAAAACATTATTCTCAAATTTCGATTCCTTAAAACCATCCTGCATGTCACGGACAAACATTGTGCAAATTTGACATTTGCGCGCCGTCTGTAATTTTACTAAACTTATATGTCCTTTTCAATACCATACTTAAGACAAAATATATCATTATATGGACACAAAAAAGAAATATTCCTATGCCACCTTCAGTTTTCCGGCTTCTTTTTACAGGCATTGCCAGACATTGAATATAATTATAAAGACAAACCGGTTTTCATATCCATCCAGCCAAACAGGGAATCATTGAACCGTGTTTTTTTCATAATTTTATCCATTTGCGGCAGTTCTACGCAAAAACAACGGAGACAAAACCGATGCCAGTATCATGATGACGCCGAAAATGAAAAACAGCAATCCAAATCCACTCCCGAAAAAATCATCTTTGAACTGCCCGAACCAAACCATTCCAGCTACCAGTGAAAGAAGCAGTCTGGACAATCCGGCGCTTCCATAATAAAGAGAATTTGTGAACGCCATGGCCATAGCCGCATTATCCGGCGGAGCACAATTCATCATAACTGCGGAACTTACAACCGAGAAGGCTGCAACTGAAAAACTTGTTCCTATCAGGGAAAGCCCCATAATTACATATCCTGCAGTACCGGGTAAATCCCTCAGCAGCCAGAAACACAGGGCCGCAGGCAGACACATAAGGCTGAGCACCATGATCACCTTCCAAACCCTGATCTTGCCTATCAGGTGCTTGACATACCAATATCCAAGCATCATTCCAATGAATGATGCCCCGGAGACAAATACGGTGATATTATCCGGCACCCCCAGATGCTTCATATAGAGCAATGCCAGCGGAATCATACCAAAAGATCCGAGATTGAACAGGCATTGATAAAGGGAAAATCTGCGCAAAACAGGATTTGATGCCGCATTTTTTAAATTTTTCACAAAAGATCCGGAAGGCGCCACCCTTTCCAGAGGGAAACGGGGAACAGCCATGATACAGAAAAATCTACCGCAGAAAATCAATGCAGCTGTGATCACAACAGCCTGCAATTTCCAGGTTTCAGGCGATTTTCCAAGAAATTGTCCTGCCAGCAGGACAAATACTGTCGCACACAACTGATGAAAAAAACGCATTTTCCCCAAAAAAGAAACTCTGGTGTCCGATGAGACAAAACTGTTCAAAAGTGGAAACCATCCTGCAATAAAACCGGCCTGCACCAATGCAGCACAGGAAACTCCCCAAAGAACTGTGTCAGCGCCACCGAAAAAAGGGGCGAATGCAGCAGTAAGATAACCAAGCGCAGATATGGCACAGGCTGTCAGCACCAGTAGTCTGACACCGATCCGGGGAGCAATTCCCGCCATGGGGATCACCATCAATCCATTGAAAAGCGGCAAAACTGAAGTGGAAAACAACATTCCCGTATTTCCTGCTCCAAGAGATGCGGCATAAAGCAAGATGATCGCACTG
>JAZURH010000260.1:0-2182 GCA_045606125.1 Lentisphaeria bacterium
CGTGAATGATTCGAATGTGTCCTTTATATCCCCGGTTGAGCGGAACATGTCCGCCCCCGCTGAGCGTGCCCAGCTCCACACATCATCCTGTCCCCAGTTGCACACGGAAAATACAATGTCCCGCCCCGTGGCGCGAAGTGCATTGGCCATACGGCGGTACAGCAGGATTCCATTTGAATCCTCAGGCTTGTAGCCGAAATCATATTTCAGAAAATCGCATCCGAAGTCAGCAAATGTCTGTGCATCCGTAAATTCATGGTCAAAACTGCCGGGATAACATGCGCATGTCTGTACTCCCGCATCGGCGTACATGCCGAACTTAAGCCCCTTTGAATGGATATAGTCCCCAAGTGCCTTCATTCCGGAAGGAAACTTGTTACGGTCCGGGACAAGCCTGCCTGAAGCCTGATCCCTCTGCTTCTCAGACCAGCAGTCATCCACAACCACATAGCGGTATCCTGCATCACGCAAACCCAGATCCACTATGACATCAGCCATTTCCATGACAAGTTTCTCAGATATGTCATGGCCGAATGTGTTCCAGGTATTCCAACCCATGGGCGGTGTTGCAACAAGCATAACAGCAGTCCCCTCTTTTACTTGGATGTTTCTGCACTTTTGCGGCATTCCTCTATTGCACGCATAAGCTCAAGTGTCTGCTCAAGCGGTATAAAGGATTCCTTTCCCTCGGCAAAGTATTCCCGGCACTTGATGTAGTAGTCGTCATACATCTCCGGCACAGGCTCCACTGTCTCCTCTATCCACGGAAGAGTCTCGCTGTTATATCTTCTTCCTGCGGCTGCCAGTCCCTCCTGCAATGATATATTTCCTGCCTCCTCCGGATTGTAGCGGCGCACTTTCCATTTGCCGTCCGGCATGGTCATTGCAGTGCCGTAAGTTCCATACAGGGCAAGGGAGGACAACGGCAGTGACGCCCCCTGATTGATATCGATCCGATATAGTATTCCGCTGTTTCCTTTAAGAAGTGCCTGTACCACATCCTCAGCATCACCGGCCGTCACAGCTGCCATGGTCTCGCAGCGCACCCGGCAGAGCGTATCATTGAAGAAATACAGCATCTGATCTATGTAATGGGCCCCGTAGTTCAGAAGCATGCCGCCTCCGTTCTGTTTTCTGGCCTGCCAGTCATTCCTTCTTGAAAAACCATTATTCGAGCGGTGGATCATGAAAATCCTGCCCAATTTTCCCGATTCTATGATTTTCTGCGCAGTAAGGCACTCGCTGGTCAGCCTGTGGGGCTGGTACACCATCATGCGCCGTCCGTTTTTCCGTGCCGTATCCACCATGCTCCGGGCCTCTGCCAGACAGGTGCCTATGGGCTTTTCACAGAATACATCAACTCCGTTTTCAAGGAAGAATGTAACCTGTTCAAGGTGAAACAAGGTGGGACTGGCCACAATGGCAAGATCTATTCTGTCCAGAGGCAGATCCTCACACCGGCTGCAAAGAATCTTTACTCCAAACTTATTCCGCGCCTCCTCCAGACGCCCGGCATCAGGATCCACCACTGCAGCCAGCTCGAATCCGTCATGCATCATTATCTGTGGAATATGGAAATCCCAGCCTATGCGTCCCAACCCTACAACGACACATCTTAAATTATTCTTCACAATGCTCATTTTTTACAAGCCCTTATTTCATAATTAAAGTCTATATCCGAACTGCCGTCTGCTTTGTCGGCAATAACTATTTCCAGAAGTCCCATGCGCAGTTCAGGATTATTCATAGCCGCAGTGGACTCATAGCCAGTGCGCACAATGCAGGGTCTTTCCAGAACAATCTCTATACTGCCGCCGTTAGCTGATGTTGCTATAATGGACTTGGCAAGAGAGCCCTCTTTGACAGCCTTTCCATCTGCGGAACGGTATTCCAGGGAAAGTCCGGGTTTCTTTATAAAGGGCAGCTGCTCAATGAATACCGCATTATCCAGCTTTCCTCCAGGCACAAGCTTGATGGAAACACGCATGCCATCGTCCATGAAATCCGTCGTGCGAATGCTGTTGCATGGAATCTCCCCGAACTTGTGGGTCATCTGTACCTGTCCTTTCTTTATGCTGCTTGTCCCGGTATAACAATGAGGATAGCTCAACTTACCGTCACCATATTCGGCGCGTACCAGATTCTGGGTATACATGGACCAGTTGTGGGCCGCTATGAAAGT
>JAZURH010000261.1:0-14982 GCA_045606125.1 Lentisphaeria bacterium
CAGCCATCTGGCCGGCTGCACGGGCAATGGCAGCGCCACGGCCGGGATACAGCTCGATGCAGTGGACTGTCAAGCCGTCCGGAATGTCCTTCAGGCACATTGCATGGCCGGTCTTGAATTCGGCGCCTTCGCCGCTGCGGACCACGTCACCCTGCTTCAGGCCAACGGGAGCCAGGATATAGCGCTTTTCGCCGTCCTCATATTTGAGGAGAGCAATGCGGGATGTGCGGTTGGGATCGTATTCGATGTGCTCCACAACTGCGTTCATTCCGTCCTTGTTGCGGCGGAAGTCGATGATGCGGTAACGGCGCTTGGCACCGCCGCCACGGAAACGGACCGTAACACGGCCGTGGTTATTGCGTCCGCCTGTTGAGACCTTACCTTCTGTAAGTGACTTTTCAGGTGTGGAGCGCGTGATTTCGCTGAAGTCGCTGACCGTCATTTCCCTGCGTCCCGGGGAAGTCGGTTTATATTTCTTAATGCCCATTTAAGTGCCTCATTTAAGTTTAAAGTTACAAATCTGCGTCAAAGAATCAGAGCAGCTCGATTGAGCCGGACTTCAGCTTGACAATGGCCTTCTTCCAGTCGGAGCGCTTACCCATCTTCGCTGAGCGCATGCGCTTCTTCTTTCCGAGGTAATTCATAACATTGACGGATGCGACTTCGACGTCCTCGAAGATAGCCCTGACCGCCTGTGCGATCTGGATCTTGTTGGCGCGGGGGTTGACCTTGAAGGCATACCTGGACTGGCTTTCGGCAGCCGCAGTGGCCTTTTCCGTGATAAGCACGGTGTAGACTATGTCGTAAGGATTAAACATTGTTCTTTATCCTCCTTAACCCAGACGCGCGCCGAGAGCCTCAAGCCCCGCCTTGGTGATTACGATTTTACGGAAGTACATCAGGATGTAGGGATTCACGGATGCGGCCCTCATCACGAAGACTGTAGGAAGATTGCGGGCGGCCAGTTCCAGGCAGCATTCAACTTCGTTATCGAGAACGAGAACGTTCTCGCCGGCTTCGATGGACTTCAGATATGCAACCAGATTCTTGGTCTTGGGCTGTTCGTTTACGCACATGTCCGGAATCTCGTCAACCAGAATGATCTCATTCAGGTCAAGGCGGTCCGTGAAAGCGCGGCGCAGAGCCAGCTTCTCAACCTTCTTGTTGACCTTCTTGTCGTATGAACGGGGCTGGGGGCCGAATGCGATACCACCGCCGCGCCACACCGGTGAACGGCTGGAACCTGAACGTGCACGGCCATTGCCCTTCTGGCGCCAGGGCTTTGCTCCGCCGCCGGCAACCATGCCGCGTGTCTTTGTGCTTGCTGTGCCGGCACGGCCTGCGGCCATGAAGGCAACCACTGAATCCTTGACAGCCTGTTCGCCTTTTTCGCGCTCAAGCCAGGACTCCTGAATAGCTTCGTTTATGTTAAGTATGTTAGCCATGTTAGTGCCTCCCCGTTATTTCTTAACAGCGTTCATCACTGTCACATAGCCGCCAATTGATCCGGGAATAGCACCCTTGACGAGCATAAGGTTCAATTCAGGACGCACTTCAACAACTGTCAGATTCTGGACTGTGCGGAACACATTGCCCATGTGACCGGGCTCTTTCCTGCCCTTGTAGACCTTTCCGGGAGCAGCGCACATACCGATTGAACCGGTACGGCGTGTCCATGCGCCACCGTGACTGGCACGGCCACCGCCGAAGTTGTAACGGCGGACAACGCCCGCGAAGCCGCGGCCCTTTGTGCGGCCGGTGACATCCACGAACTCGTTTGCGCTGAACAGGTCAGCCTTGAGGACTGCGCCGGGCTCCTGCTCCGGGTCGCTGTCCAGGCGGATCTCCTGAAGGATGGCCGGCGGATTGTCTGCCAGATTGGCCTTCTTCAGATTGCCGATCACTGCCTTTGAAACATTCTTTGCCTTGCGGCTGCCGAAACCAAGCTGAAGAGCGCTGTAACCGTTCTTTTCAACTGTGCGCACATCCACAACTGTGCAGGGGCCCAGCTCGATGGCTGTCACCGGCACCAAGTCGCCAGCTTCGTTGTAAACCTGGGTCATACCCAGCTTTTTACCTATCATGCCTTTCTTCATTTTTCCGCCTCCCGTCAGATCTTGACGATGATGTCAACACCGGCAGGAAGATTGAGCTTGCGCAGCTCGTCAACTGTCTTGCCATTGGGGTTGATGATGTCGATGACACGCTTGTGCGTACGGATTTCAAACTGCTCCATTGACTTTTTGTCAACGTGGGGTGAGCGGTTTACTGTGAAGCGCTCGATACGTGTCGGGAGCGGAATTGGGCCTGCGACTTTGGCACCTGTTCTCTTGACCGTGTTGACGATGTCAGCGGTTGACTGGTCGAGAATGGTGTTCTCAAAGGCCTGCAGACGAATCCTGATTCTTTGACTTTCAGCCATTTTTTGAGACCTCTACTTGTTTGAGCTGGGATTACAGCGTAGCACGGGGCGCATATTCTGCGGGCTCTGCCACTACTTCTCCTCTTCCGGCGCTCAAGGACCGGAGCGAGGAGGCATAGCCGAATAATTCGGCCAGAGGCACTTGCGCAACGATGCGCGTGAATGAATCGGCTGCCGACTCCACAGAGGAAATCCGCGCCTTCCTTGACGCCAGATCCGCAATCACATTGCCGGAACTTGACGAAGGAGTATTCACTTCAACCAGCATGACCGGCTCCAGAACCACCCTGCCTCCTTTGGCAAGGGCGTTCCTCAACGCCAGCCGCGCCGCATTGAGCAGCGAAACTTCACGCGCCTCCCCTGCGTCCGAGGAGGCGGATAACACCGTCACAATTACATCCGTCAACGGACAACCAGAGCTGTCGGCGTTGACTATTGACGCCACTCCCTGCCGCAGGGCCTGTACGCATTCCGCTGGAAGCGCGGCCTCCGGCCTGGAGAAATCTGTTCTCATTCCAGAACCACGGGCAAGGGGCGCAACCCTCAGGCTGACTTCAGCCTTGAGCTGCCGCCCATCGTAAAGACGCTTTTCAAAAACGCCGACTCCGTCAGCCTGCGCCTGAACCGTCTCCACATACTCCACCTTCGGCTTGCCCGCCCTGGTGGAGATTCCAAAATCCATTCTCAGCCTGTCCCGTATGATCTCAAGATGAAACTCACCCATTCCCGAAATCACCCAGGCGGCTGTTGCCGGATCCTGCCGTATGCGCAGCGTGGGATCCTCCCTTGCCAGCAGCTTCAGTGCCGCCGGAAGTCCCGTGCCGCCGCCGACAGCCTCCACAAGCATGGAAACCACCGGCTGGGGAAACTGCATCCTGACCGGGCGGAACTCAGTTCCCTCCGGTACCAGCACATCACCAGTCCTGAGCTGGGACCAGTTGCCGGTCAATGCAACTATCTCGCCCATTTCAGCAGAAGGCACATGGGTCACACTGGATGCCATTACCCGCATGACACCGGAAACTTCATGCAAAACACCGCAGCGGGCATTCACAAATGATGTTCCCACGGTCACCATGCCGGAAAGTATCCGGACATAGGCCAGAAAACCTTCCGGTCCTCTGCTGACCCTGAATACCTGTGCAGACGCTTTCCCGGAGGGCACACTCTCAGGAGCCATTCTGCGCTCAAGAGGTGACGGCATGTACTGGCACAGCGCATCAAGAAGACATTCGACCCCGGCGTTCTGCAGAGCACTGCCGAACAATACCGGAAGAAACTTCCTGCGGATCACTGCCTTCCGGAGAGCCCTGCGCAGTCTGTCGACCGCCGGTTCCCTTCCTTCCAGATAACACAGCATCACCTCGTCGTCCACATCGGCCAAAGCCTCAATCAGACGTTCCCGGGCCTGCCTTACACTGTCCCGGAAACATTCGGAATCCGGCTGAGACGCCGGCCCGTTCCAAGTACAGCTGACAAGATCGTAGGTACCGCACCAACCTTCACCTGCCCCTGCGGGCAGTTGAATCGGCAGCGCCGGCACTCCAAAGCGTTTTGAGATTTCATCCACGACCCTTGCGGGATCCGCCCCGGTCCTGTCCATCTTGTTGATGAAGGCAAGGGCAGGAAGCCTGTATCTCACGGCCCTGCGCCAGACTGTCTCAGATTGAGCCTGAACGCCGCGCACTGCGCAAAAAACGGCTATGACACCGTCCATAACGCTCAGTGAACGTTCGACTTCCGCGGTGAAATCAATGTGCCCCGGCGTATCGACTATATTGACCTGGAACTGCTTCCAGTGGCACGACACAGCCGCTGCCGTAATGCTGACTCCCCTCTCCCTTTCCTGGGGCATCCAGTCCGTGACTGTAGTGCCTTCATGCACTTCCCCCATGCACCTTATTTCATTGGTGGCATAGAGTATGCGCTCGGTGAGAGTAGTCTTGCCGGCATCTATATGGGCAATGATACCGACATTGCGGATGCGAGAAACTTTGTTATCAACCGGAGACTTTTTTTGACCTGCATCCATAATCAAAACCTCCTTCCGGCCTGCTCTCCGTCCATCATAACCGGGGCTTCCGGTTTTGATAAACGGCAAAGACTGCCCCGGCGTAAAAGTCGCCAAAGCAGTCTGACAAGGGGACCTGAGCCCCCGGAATTACCAGCGGTAATGGGCAAACGCCTTGTTGGCGTTGGCCATTCTGTGGGTATCATCCTTCTTCTTCACGGCGTTGCCAGTGTTGTTGAAGGCATCGTTGATCTCATTTGCAAGTGCCTTTGCCATGGGAACGCCCTTGCGGCTGCGCGCAAAGTTAACGATCCAGCGAAGGGCGATTGCGATCTGCCTTTCTTCGGGAACATCCAGGGGAACCTGGTATGTGGAACCGCCGACGCGGCGGCTCTTGACCTCAAGGCGGGGACGGACATTTTCAAGCGCCTGCTTGAAAACTTCCATCGGCTCGAGATCAGCCTTGCTTTCCTTGATCTGGTCAAATGCGCAGTAGACAATGCTCTGTGCAGTTGACTTCTTGCCGCGTTCCATAACCGCGTTGATGAGACGCGCTACGATATCACTGTTGAAGCGGATATCCGGAATGACCTGGCGCTTTTCAGCTTTACGTCTTCTCATGCTTTCTGCTAAGTCCTATAGTCTGATTTCTGAATGAATATTACTTCTTACCCTTTCCGGCCGGTGCTGCACCAGCTTTCGGACGCTTGGTACCGTACTTTGAACGGCCCTGGCGGCGCTTGTCAACACCTGTGGTATCAAGCTGACCACGGACAATGTGATAACGAACGCTGGGGAGGTCGCGCACACGGCCACCACGGACCAGAACTGCGCTGTGCTCCTGAAGGCTGTGGCCCTCACCACCGATGTATGCCGTGACTTCCTGGCCGTTGCTCAGACGAACCCTGGCGATCTTACGCAGAGCTGAGTTAGGCTTCTTGGGAGTTCTTGTGGTGACCTGAAGGCAAACACCTTTACGCTGGGGGCACATTGCGAGTGCACGGACGCGGCTCTTGCGGGGCTTGACCGTACGACCCATTCTAACCAATTGATTGATTGTTGGCATTAGTTCTTTTTCCTGACAATTATTTCGTATGCACAAAAAATTAGAGTCAAAATATAACATGAAATAGTTTTTTGTCAAACTCCGATGTTGCACATCCCGGCATTATAAGTGACATACTGTGACACAAACCCCTGTTTCAAGGTGAAAACCAATGTTACAGCACAATATGTCAGGCTTATCAAAATCGACAGAAAACTATCATTCAAGGAAAGGAAGCAAACCGGCTCCCTTCCGGAAACTGGCGGTCCCGCAGAACGGATCCGCCAGTCAAAACGGGCATCAGAGATTCATAGCGGCCCGGAGTTCATCCAGTTCGTCCATGCTGTCCGCAGGCTTGTCCTTGTCAACGACGGCCTCGTCTTCGGCAAGGGCGTCATCCGCAGCGAACTGCAGCTGAACATTCTGGACCGTATGGTAACCTGTACCTGCGGGGATAAGATGTCCCATGATGACATTTTCCTTGAATCCGCGGAGGAAGTCCACGCGGCCCAGAGTAGCAGCCTCTGTAAGTACGCGTGTAGTATCCTGGAAGGAAGCGGCTGAAATGAAGCTGTCCGTCGCAAGAGCTGCCTTGGTTATACCCTGCAGCATGGGTGTTGCGACTGCCTGGGTACCGCCTTCCTTAAGGACGCGGGCGTTTTCTTCTTCAAACTCACGCTTGTCAGCAGATTCACCATACAGGAAACGGGTGCTTCCCGGCTCAGTGATACGGACGCGGCGCATCATCTGACGGACTATGATCTCAATATGCTTGTCATTGATTTCAACACCCTGTGCACTGTAGACCTGACGGACTTCGTTCACCAGATAACCCTGCATTTCAGTAAGTCCGCAGACTTCCAGCATGTCCTCAAGAACAATGTCACCATCCGTAAGCGGCTGTCCCTTGTTGACGAAATCGCCTGTATTGACAAGGATCTGCTTTCCTGACGGGATCGGATGATCAAGTGCCTCGTCGGACTCCATGTCGCTGACACGCACATTTGCGCGTCCCTTTCCATGGGAGCGTTCGATCGTCACAACACCTGCCAGCTTTGCGATCTCTGCGGAGCGCTTGGGGCGCCTGGCTTCGAACAACTCGGCGACACGGGTCAGACCACCGGTAATATCCTTGGTCATCGTACTCTGGCGGGGTGTTTTTGCCAGGGTGTCACCGGCCTGAACATAACTGCCGTTCTCCACGACAATGTGGGCATTGGCAGGCAGTGCGTATGTGCCGCGTGAATCCATTTCATCATCCTCGACGATCGTCTCCACCTTCTTGCGTCCGCGGGAAGTCTTCTTTGCAGGCTTCGCCTTGCCGACTGCCTCCTCGGGCACAACGTCGATCGTGGGATGGATGTCTTCACGGTGCATTTCCATGACGATAAGTTCTTCCTTACCGCTGGTCTCACTGCGTTCGCGCTGGTATGTAACGCCATCGATCAGGCCGTGGTATTCGACCTTTCCGCTGACACTTGTGATGATGGGTATGTTGTAGGGATCCCATGTCACGAAGCGCTCTCCGACTTCGACCTTGTCGCCATTGGTCTTGTCAAGAGTGGCGCCGGCAACCAGATCGTAGCTTTCAAGTTCTTCTTCGTTTTCATCCTGGATCACAACACGGCCGTTCTTGTTCAGCACGATGTACTTGCCGTTGCTTGTCTTCACAGGCATGACTTCCAGACGGAGGTAACCTTCGTGCTTGGCCTCGTAGAAGTTCTGGATAGCTCCGGCTGATGCAGTACCACCGACGTGGAAGGTTCTCATGGTAAGCTGAGTACCGGGTTCACCGATGGACTGTGCGGCAATGATGCCCAGAGGATCGCCCTGGTTGGGCATATCTCCTGTTGCCAGGTTTCTGCCGTAACACTTGGCGCAGATGCCATGGCGGCTTTCGCATGTAAGAACGGAGCGTATGTGCACAACCTCGATTCCAGCATTCTCGATCTCACGGGCCTTTTCGGCTGTGATCTCGTCACCGGCCTCGACGATGACATTTGACGGATCTTCGGGATCGCATATCTGGTCAACGCTGAAACGTCCGATTATGCGGTCGCCCAACGATACCTTGTCCTTGTTGTTCTCGTCACGGATAGCGCGTATCCAGATACCATTGATGGTTCCGCAGTCCTGGTCGACGCAGATAACATCGTGGGACACGTCCACAAGACGGCGGGTCATATAACCTGAGTCAGCGGTCTTGAGAGCCGTATCGGCAAGACCTTTGCGGGCACCGTGGCTGGAAATGAAGTATTCAAGAACCGTAAGTCCCTCACGGAAGTTTGCAAGGATCGGGCTTTCGATGATTTCACCGGAAGGTCTGGCCATAAGACCACGCATACCGGCAAGCTGCCTGATCTGGTCCTTACTGCCTCGGGCACCGGAGTCAAGCATGGCGTAGACCGGATTGATCTCTTCCCTGCCCTTATTTTCCTCAAGGACACCGATAAGCTTGTCAGCAACCTTTTTATTGGCCTGTTCCCAGATATCAATGCTCTTGTTGTAACGTTCCTGCTCGGTAATGGCACCCATGCGGCGGTCAGCGCGGATCTTCTCTATCTCCTTCTGGGCGTCCTCAATGATGCCCTTCTTTTCAGGAGGAACGATCATGTCCTGAATACCGATGGAGAATCCGGCCCATGTGGCATATTCATAACCCAAGTCCTTCAGCCTGTCAAGAACAGCTATAAGCTCCTGGCGTCCAGTGGCCTCGTAGCACTCCTTGATCATCCTGCCCAGTTCCTTCTTTCCAGTCTGGGCATTGTGGAATCCCATCTTGGAAGGCCAGATCTCGTTGAAGATGCAGCGGCCGCAGGTGGTAACGATGAAACGCTGGTCTCTGTCATTGACGCTCCAGATGGTATCCTGCCCGTAGAAAGGATTGCGCAGATTGAAGAAATCATGCATGGCTATCTTGCCGGCCTGCTTGGCACGGAGGACTTCCGCAATGTCGTTGAACCAC
This sequence comes from Lentisphaeria bacterium, assembly GCA_045606125.1. Lineage (GTDB taxonomy): Bacteria > Verrucomicrobiota > Lentisphaeria > Oligosphaerales > Oligosphaeraceae > RGIG3456. Next base: position 8,444 of record JAZURH010000261.1, read on the forward strand.
ATCTGCTCCACTCGGGGAGTTGCATCAAAAGCAGCGCGCTTCTTCTTGTTCTCATAGCACAGATAGTAGACGCCCAGGGTGATATCCTGAGAAGGCGTGGTGATAGGCTTGCCGCTGGCCGGGGAGAAGATGTTATTGGGGGAAAGCATAAGCAGCTTCGCCTCAAGCTGGGCTTCATTGGACAGGGGCACGTGGACAGCCATCTGGTCGCCGTCAAAGTCAGCGTTGAATGCAGTACACACAAGAGGATGCAGACGTATCGCCTGGCCTTCGATAAGGATCGGGTCAAAAGCCTGGATACTGAGACGGTGCAGAGTAGGAGCACGGTTCAGCAGCACGGGATGTCCCTTGATAACTTCTTCCAGAATGTCCCAGACTTCCTTGCGGCGCTGCTCAATCCATTTCTTTGCATTGCGCGCAGAATGGACATATCCCTTCTCTCTCAGCTTGTGGACGATAAAGGGCTCAAAGAGCACAAGAGCCATCTCTTTGGGGAGACCGCACTGATTGATACGCAGCTCAGGGCCGACAACGATGACGGAGCGGCCGGAATAGTCAACACGCTTGCCGAGAAGGTTCTGGCGGAAGCGTCCCTGCTTTCCCTTGAGCATGTCCGTGATAGACTTGAGATTGCGGTTGCCTGTACCTGTGACGGCGCGGCCATGGCGGCCGTTGTCCAGCAGTGCATCCACAGCTTCCTGAAGCATGCGCTTTTCATTGCGGATAATGACTTCGGGAGTATGCAGCTGAAGAAGATTCTTCAGACGGTTATTGCGGTTGATGACGCGCCTGTAAAGGTCATTGAGGTCGGATGTGGCCACCCTGCCGCCATCCAGCATGACTATGGGGCGCAGATCCGGGGGAATGACCGGAAGAACACGAAGTATCATCCAGCGTGGATCCATCTTGTTGTTGTAGAAACCCTCGATAAGGCGCACACGCTTGGCAATCTTCTTGCGCATTGCCTTGGCCTTACTCTTGGGATCGTTCATCTGCTCGGAAAGCTCACGCTGAAGCGCGGGGAGATCAAGTCTTCCGAGAAGTTCCTCAATGGCTTCCGCTCCCATTCCGGCCTTGAATGAATCACCGTAGTCCTCACGGGCCTGGCGGTATTCATCATCATTGAGAAGCTGGTTGTTCTGCAGTGATGTATCACCCTTGTCAATAACAATCCATCCCTCGTAGTAGAGCACCTTGTCCAGAGCCTTGGGCTGGATATCCAGGATCTGGCCGAGACGGCTCGGCAGACACTTATAGAACCAGACATGGGAAACCGGAACCGCAAGTTCCAGATGTCCCATCCTTTCACGGCGCACACGGCTCTGAGTAACCTCGACGCCGCACCTGTCACAGGTAACGCCCTTGTTTTTCACACGCTTGTACTTGCCGCAGGAACATTCCCAGTCCTTGACCGGGCCAAAGATCTTTTCGCAGAAAAGACCGCCTTTCTCCGGCTTGTATGTACGGTAGTTGATTGTCTCGGGAGTCTTTACTTCACCATGGCTCCAGGAACGTATGGTCTCCGGTGAAGCCACACCGATGGTAACATGACTTGCCTCGACCACGCTCTCGCTGTCAAAACTATCCTGTCTGTTAGTGCTGTCCAATGTACAGCCCTCCATGCTTTTTGGGCAACCGGGCGAAGTCTGCTGGCTTCGCCGATTTCCCGTATGTTAAACTTTAATACACGACTTAATACAACCCTTGCCCGCCGATCATGCGGCGGACCGTGAACAGCTGTTCGCTCAATACGCAGAAGCGTTCTTGCTGGACTTCAGGTTCACGTCCAGGCACAGACCCATCATTTCACGCATAAGGACGTTGAATGACTCCGGTATGCCGGCCTTGAGGGTGTTGTTGCCATGGATGATGGACTCGTAGATCTGATTTCTTCCGACAGTGTCGTCACTCTTGACAGTCAGCATTTCCTGCAGTGTGTATGCAGCGCCGTACGCTTCAAGAGCCCAGACTTCCATTTCACCGAAACGCTGTCCGCCGTGCTGCGCCTTACCACCCAGAGGCTGCTGTGTAACCAGCGAGTATGAACCGGTTGCGCGGGCGTGTATCTTGTTGGCCACGAGGTGGTCCAGCTTGAGCATGTAGATCTTGCCGACCATTATTTTCTGTGCGAAAGGTTCGCCTGTGCGGCCGTCGTAAAGACGGATCTTGCCTTCGGCTCCGACAAAGTTATCATCCCTGATGATGCCTTCCTTGTCACGGACATGTCCGTCCTCATCTATAGTCCAGCCCTGCTCCTTCACCTTGACGGAGCGTGAGAGCTCAAGAAGATCAACGACGCCGAACTTCTTAACATCTTCCACATCCGGGATAGTTGCGTTTTTAATCATGCTCTGCACTATCTCGTTGTCCTCATCACTGCATCTTTCCCTGATACCGTCAAAGACAGGTGTGGCAACGGTCATGCCGAGTATTTTTGCAGCCCATCCCACATGAGTCTCGAAGACCTGTCCGATGTTCATTCGGGAAGGAACACCCAAGGGGTTGAGGATAATGTCAACAGGAGTTCCATCAGCCATGAAAGGCATGTCTTCCACAGGAACGATCTTGGCTACGATACCCTTGTTTCCGTGGCGTCCGGCCATCTTGTCACCGACTGAGATGCGGCGCTTGCTGGCGATGTACACCTTCACGCTGCGGATCTTTCCGATTTCGGAACCATCGCCGTGCTCAAGAAGTTCAATAGCTTCCTTGCGGCACTGCTCATTGTCCCTCAACCTTCCGCGATAGCTCTTGATAATCTCTTCGATCTTCTCCTTCTCAGGGCAGTCGCGCATATGGAATGAATCGTAGTTGCTGGCCAGCTTGGAAAGCATGGTCTTGGTAATCTTGCGTTCAGCGGCGATGATCTCCTCCGGTTCGCCTGCGACCATCCTTGTAATAGAGGTGGAGAGCTTGCCGCCCAGGAAGGACTCACCAAGATTGCGGACCATTTCATCCAGGATGTTGTCATGCTCCTGCTTGTACTTGTTTTCCTTTTCCTTGATGCGGGCCTTAAGGGAATCCTTGCCTTCGCCACGGGACTTAACCGCATCAGCCTTGCGCTCAATGCGAACATCCATGACAATACCGGACAAACCGCCGGGAACACGCAGTGAAGAATCCTTGACATCAACGGACTTCTCACCGAAAATGGCCTTGAGCAGACGCTCTTCTGCCGCCAGGTCAGTTTCGCTCTTGGGAGTGATCTTTCCAACAAGTATGTCTTCGGGCTTGACTTCCGCACCAATGCGGACCACACCTTCACTGTCCAGGTTCCTGAGAGCCTCTTCGCCCACATTGGGAATATCGCGGGTGATCTCCTCAGGTCCCAGCTTGGTATCACGTGCAACAACATCTTCCATGCTCAGATGTATGCTGGTGTAGACATCGTTCATGACCAGGCGCTCGCTGATTATGATAGCGTCTTCAAAGTTGTATCCATGCCATGACATGAAGGCAACTGTAACGTTGCGTCCCAGAGCAAGTTCACCCTGATCAGTGCATGCACCATCAGCAATGGCCTGGCCCTTTTCAATGACCTGCCCTCTCTTGACTATGGGCTGCTGGTTTACCAGAGTAGAAGCATTGGAGCGGAGGAACTTGTACAGATTATATGTCTGAACCTGTTCCGGATAATCCGTTTCCTCGGGCATCTTGCCGTCTTTGGTGATGATGATGCGTTCCGCATTGGAACTGGCGACGATACCGGCATCTTCCGCGTTGATCGCGGCGCGGGAGTACCTGGCAACAGGCTCCTCAAGTCCGGTTCCGACAATAGGACGCTCCGCCTTGAGAAGCGGAACAGCCTGGCGCTGCATGTTTGAACCCATGAGAGCGCGGTTGGCGTCGTCATGCTCAAGGAAGGGGATAAGTCCGGCAGCAGCGCTTATAAGCTGCTTGGGGGACACATCGATATAAGTGACCTTCTCACGCTCGATTTCGTTGGATTCACCCTTCTGGCGGGCCCAGACATACTTCTTGACCAGCTTGCCCTCCTTGTCCTGAGGAGCATTGGCCTGAGCAATAACGAAGTCCTCTTCCCTGTCTGCAGTAAGGTATTCCACATCATTGCTGACAACGCAGTCCGCAACTCTCCTGTAAGGAGTATTGATGAAACCGAACTCATCGATCTTGGCATAAAGGGCCAGTGAGGAGATAAGACCAATGTTGGGTCCTTCAGGAGTTTCGATCGGGCATACGCGGCCATAGTGGCTGGAATGAACGTCACGGACTTCAAATCCGGCCCGTTCACGGGTAAGTCCGCCGGGGCCCAGAGCACTGAGACGGCGCTTATTGGTAAGTTCTGCCAGAGCATTGGTCTGATCCATGAACTGGCTCAGCTGGTTGCGGCTGAAGGAATCACGCACCACGCCGATAAGGGACTTGGTGTTGAGCATGCGCGAAATGCTGAAGTCCTCTATGCTCTGCATGGAGGGAGTTCCACCCACATTATCAGGTCCGTTCAGCTTGTCGCGGAACGCAGAAGCCATACGGCTGAGGCCCACGCGGCACTGATTCTGAAGCAGTTCGCCAATGGTCCTTACGCGACGGCGACCCAGGTGGTCAATATCATCGATCTCGCAGGCGTCTTCCTTAAGGCGCATGAGATATGCAGTGGCTGCTGCAATATCAGCCTTGGTAAGATAGCGGCGGCTCTTGAGGAACTCCTGAACCTGCACTATGACTTCCTTGACGACTTCCCTGAGCATGTAGCATACAACGGCATAGACGGCATCCGTCAGCTTAGCGGCCTTTGTATCGCTCTTGCTCTTCTGGTAGCCGCCGCAAAGCAGTTTCTTGAGCTCTGAGCGCTTCATGCCGGCGATCTTGTTCAAAACAGAGGCAACGGTCTTGCGCATGCCATCATTTTCACGGGCATTCTTGGAATCTTCGCTTGTGCCCAGAATGCGTGAACATGCACGGCGGACGCATCCCTGCGCCTCTTCCATATTGGTATCCAGGAAAGCGGCAAGAACTCCGCCGGGCTGGTCAATTGTATCTTCTGTCTTTACTTCGCTGAGGAACTTGCGGTAGGCTGGACGCACAAAGGGCATTATCTCGTCCTTGGCTTCCCTGGTGAGCTCCTCTTCCTCGGGCCCGTCATAGAACAGCTTTGCAAAAGCATGTTCGGGTGTGGAGAAAAGAAGGCGCATTACCTGCTGATCCTCCTCAAGAGCGGGAGCATCGGCATTATAGTTGAGAAGAAGGCACTGGAAGTTGCCGATCACGGAGCGCATCTCGTCCACAGTTATCTTGTTGAAGCGCTCGCGAAGCATCTTCTCATCATCGCTCATCATATTGTCCAGGTCCTTGAGCGGAGAAAGGAAAAGCCTCTTGAATATACGATAGCGGCCCACGCGACCGATATCATAGCGGCGCACATCCTCAAACAGACGGGTGAAGAGCGCCTTGGCATTCGAATCTGTAGCCTGATCTGAAGGACGCATGCGGCGATAGATCTCCTTGCGCGCATCCTCGGGTGAAGGCATCTTTCCGAACTCGCGGTATTCCTTCTGGATACAACGTATGAATGTGTCGCCCATTCCGTTGGTATCGACAACTGCAATGGCCTCAATGCCGGCTTCCTGAGCAGTCAGAAGAGCCTTTTCTGTCAATGATGCCAGTCCTTCGATAACAGGCGGCAGTTCCTCGTCCAGAGGATCCATTACAGATTCTGCGGTATAGATGTGGGACAGTTCGTCCGGATCCAAAGCAAGCAGTTCATCGACCGCCACATCGCATACGCCCAGCCAGCGGGGCAGCTTCTTTTCATCAACGGAAAGAAGATCAAGCTCCTGCTCCCCGGGAGCTCCGGCAGGTTCTCCGAACAGGGGCTGTATCCTGATTCTGCCCTGGGAATCAAGCTGTACGCGCTGGCAGTTCGATTTCAGATAGAAGCAGCGATAGACCGCATCAAGAAGTTCACGGTCGCTCTCATATCCGAATGCACGGAGGAAAGTGCTGATAAGGAACTTGCGCCTGCGGCGTTTACGGTCAAGATAGATGTATATGAAGTCATTGTTATCATACTGGACTTCAAGCCATGAACCATGGTCGGCGATTATCTTATACGAGAAAAGGTCCTTTCCGCTGGCATGACGGGTCTTTTCAAAGCAGACTCCGGGGGAACGATGGAGCTGGCTGACTATGACACGCTCTGCGCCATTGATAACAAAGGAACCCCGTTCTGTCATTATGGGCATTTCGCCAATGTGCACTCTCTCTTCCTTGGTCTCCTTCTGACCGGGAAGGCGCATACGGAAATTGGCGTAAAGTGAAGACTGATATGTACCGCCGTCCTTCAAGCAGTCTACAATACCTGTCTTGGGAGGCTCAATTTCGTAACTTACAAACTCCAGGCCTGTGTTGTTCTCATTCACATCCGATGAGAAAATATCCTTGAAGACTTCCTGAAAGCCTTTGTACTCACGCTTGTCAGGAGGAAGGTTGGGCTGGAGAAAATCGTCAAAAGACTTGGTCTGGATCTGTATAAGATCCGGAATATCAAGGGCGTCATGAAGACGGCCAAAGCTGATACG
>JAZURH010000262.1:0-5286 GCA_045606125.1 Lentisphaeria bacterium
ACTCAGTTTCATCTGGGATTTCTGCCGACAGAACAGTCCAATCCTAAAAGCCGTTCTCTTGAAGCGGATTATACTGAATCTCCTGAAAAAGGAGTGGCATGCCTTCAGAATATTGACAGGGATGTGCTGGAAATGCTGAAAAAGGTGTTTGTCTCTGAAAACTTCAGGCTGCTTGTTGAAAAGGGACTTGAGACGGTTCAGAATGGTGGACGCATAATTTTTTCCGGCTGCGGTGCCACCGGACGCCTCAGCATCCTGCTTGAGGCCATGTGGCGCAGTCATTGCGCGCAGAATCCGGCTGCAGCGAAATATGCTGATTCAGTTGAAAGCATAATGACCGGCGGTGATTTCGCCCTTATACGCTCAGTGGAATTTTTTGAAGATTTTGCCAGTTTCGGCAAAAGGCAGGTTGAGGAAGCAAATATGACTTCTGCCGACATGCTTGTGGCGATTACTGAAGGTGGTGAGACATCTTCCGTTTTGGGATCCCTTTACGAGGCAGTGGCCCGGGGATGCAAGGTATTTCTGCTGTTCAATAATCCGGCAGATGTTCTTGCAGCACATCTTGAGCGCTCCAGGCTTGCAATCGAGGATCCTGCCGTATGTGTCCTGGATCTGCATTGCGGTCCCATGGCCCTGGCCGGTTCAACACGCATGCAGGCCACCACATCGGAACAGTATGTGGCAGGTGCGGCCCTTGAGACCATTATGCACAGGCTGACAGGGCGCCCTGAACTGGATTATACGGCTGCATTCGGTGAACTTCTGGATTCCCTGGAACAGGAATGCAGCAGAAAGGCCATTGCAAAATATACCCGCTATGAGGCTGATGTATATGCCGACGGCGGAAAAATCACTTATTTCGCCGATGATTTCCTGCTGGATATCTTTACAGATACAACGGAGCGCTCACCTACTTTCATGCTTCCTCCATTCCGCAAATGCGATGACAATGTATCCCCCGCGCCCTGGACTTTTGTGAAAAATCCACTCTTCAATACGGTGGATTCATGGAAACGGGCTATGAACCGTAAAAACAGATGCCTTGAATGGCAGCCGGATGACTATGTGGCAATGGGCGCAGGAGAGAAGATATCTAAAAGACCGCCGGCAATTTCAGCGTCGGAGATGGTCAAGATCCTGATCGGTAATGAAAACATTGAGGAAAGGCATGACAATCCCAGAGATACTGCCGTGCTGATCTCCGTTGGCGCACCTGAGTCATCTTTAGCTGAAGCCTACGGTAAAATAAGCCCGGACTTCCCCTATGCGGTGCGTCTTACTATCAATGATCCGTCAAACGGGGATTTCAATGTTACGGCAGCCTGCAGGGACGGAGCGCTTTCACTTCTCAGGCACATGGCTTTGAAGCTGTTGCTCAATACTGTTTCCACTGGCGCAATGACATTACTCGGCAGGGTAACAGGCAATTGGATGAGCTGGGTGGACTGCACAAACAAGAAACTGCTTGACCGTGGAACGCGACTGCTGGTGGAATTGGGTGGTGTGGACTATCGCACGGCCTGCGAAACATTGTTTGAATCCATTGATGAAGTCAACAATATGACAGGCGTCAAGCCTTCTCCGGTGCAGATAGCCCTGGCGAAGTTGAAGAAATAAGCAATGCAATTGTCATGCCGTCCGGTCATTCCGGCGGCCTGACCCGGATAAATGAAAAACTGCCCGGATCACAAGGTCCGGGCAGTTTTCATATTTTTATCGTATTTGGGATGTTTTCTGCCGGGCTGTCAGGCCTTGACTATATTGTTGTCGAAGCAGAAATCTACGATATCATCTATTTTGGCTTCCGCCAGGCATTCAACAGTGTCTGCTGCGCCATAGTATATCTTTGCCATGCCGTCAGGCTCTGCAATCAGACCGCCGGGGAAGATTACGCCGCCCCGGAATCCTTCAAGCTCGTATTTTTCCTCCGGAACAAGGAGTGGCAGGCCTGACATAGCAATAATCTTAGATGGATTCTCCAGATCCAGCAGCATTGCACCGCCATAATAGCATAAATACCAGTTTGTCTGCCATGAGTCAAAATTGTTTTCCTGTTTTTCCACGCCGTGGAATAAAGTAAGCCAGCCTTTTGATGTCTTTATGGGCGGTGCGCCGGGGCCTATCTTGGCATTTGAAAACGGCACATCCTGTGATTTCAGAACCAGCTCGGATTTTCCCCAGTATGTCAGATCCGGCGATTTGGAAAGCCAAAGGGAATGATTGCGGTCATTTACATGGAAAGGACGCTCCAGCCTGACATATTCACCGTTGATTTTCTCCGGGAATACAACCATGTTTCTGTTTTCCGGAACAGAAATGCTCTTGATCTCAAAATGCTCGAAATCCTCTGTCAGAGCTATGCCGCCCTGGGTACCGCTGCCGGAAACAGCAAAGCAAAGCACGGCCCGTCCGTCATCCATAACGGTTATCCGCGGATCATATACATAGTTTGTGTTCGGTACCTGAAGCCCGGACGCCGGTTTGTCTGCCACTTTCCAGTTGAATCCGTCACTGCTGTATGCAATTCCTATGTTGACTTTGGGTACGGTATTGTCTGAAATGCCGGCGTAGAAGTCATCAAAATCCTTTTTGCAGAAGCCGTGGTCATTGCGGAACAGCATTATGTATCCGTCTTTCCAGCGGGCTATGCCTGCATTGAAGGTCAATGCACTGTCAAAGGGTACCATGTCCTTGTGCAGGACAGGACCGTGTTTTTTTACAAACGAAGGTGTCTTGTATTGCTCCAGCATGATTTGAACTCCATTTTTATATGTCATGCAGCAGTGGATCCGCCTGGGGATCCAGGTGCTTTCTACTGTCGTTTCAGGTGAATTAAGTTAATGTTTGCCTATGAAAAATCAAACAGTCCACCTTATATTGTTCAAAGCTGGTCCATGACTCATGATATTTATAAAAATGGAGCAACTTCTGCTTTGAGCCTGCTGAAATCAGTGCGGCCGGATTTATTTGTGATTATTGTTTTTCACTCAATGCCATGCTGATATTTTTCCATGATCATTTTGCAGACTGACAGGTCTTCAGAATAGGTTATCTTCATGTTGCAGCCCTCTTCCGGCACTATTTTAACCTTGCCGCCCTGATTATGGAACACTTGTGTATCGTCCGTAAACTGTATGTCACCGGCTTTTTCATAGGCCAGTATAATTTTTTCAAGGTCAAACACTTGAGGTGTGGATATTGCCCACAGTCCCTCCCTGGGTACTGTTCCCGTCATTACCTGGTCTTTGTCTGATGCAAGCAGCGTATCTGTGACTTTTTTTCCTGGTGCAGAGCCTCCGTATTCCCTGGCTGTCTCCACTAATTTTATAAGCAGTCCGCTTTTGGCAAGTGGGCGTGCCCCGTCGTGAATAGCCACTATCCCCTTTTTCAAATGCCTGCCAACTTCTGTCAGGGCGTTTTTAACTGATTCAGTTCTGCTTGCTCCACCTTCGATGAAATGCAGGTTCCGGTCACATACTCCATTTTCAATGGCTGTTTCCCTGTATATGTCCGCCCTGCCCTTCGGACATGCCACCACAGTTACTGCAGCGATTTTGCCAAGATTTATCACTGAATGCAGAAATACTGGAATGCCGTTCAGGTCCTGCATCTGTTTTTCGCCTCCGCCAAAGCGGCTGGATGAACCTGCGGCTACTATTACAAGCGCCAGATCTTCAATTTTATATATCATTTTTTACCTGCAGTTCAGTTCCTTTTTATCTTGATTTTCCTGTTTAATTTATTTTCCGCGCTGTAAGTTTCAAATTGCCTCCCTGCTTCTCCCGGATTTGTTCTTACTGATTCATAAAAGGACATTTAAGGCAGTCGTTTTCAAGTGCCATGCAGAAATTTTTATAAATGTCCAGCAATCCCTGCTGATGGCAGGATCTTTTTGCTATTTCATGGACTCTTCCGGGCGGAGTAAGGAATCTTGCCGCTGCTTCCTTGAGAAGCGAGTTTGTCTCACCAGTGGGCAGCATCAGGAATGTATCCTTTGCCAGTCTGCTCAGGTCTGGCATTTTTTCCATTTCTCCTATTGCAGCCAGAGCAGGCAGTAATGCGTTTCCCGTTATGTCCAGCAGTCTGTTTCTTCCCAGCAGATCTGCCGCTGGCACTGCTTTTCTGCTGAAGTCTATCATGGCCCGCCATATTGATTCAGTGTTGTTCAGGCAGAATATTTCCTTCAGCAGTTCTTTAGGCGTACTGCATTTCATTGCTTGATTCTTCAGCCACTCTGATGGCCTGTATCCTGTTTTTGCCAGTATTTCCACCGCAGCCGCAACCCTTCTCCAGGGATTGTTGTAGGGTCGGCACCCTGCCCTGCTCCATGCAATTTCCGTTCTGCCGCCCGTACCGTTTTTCCACCATGAATCCCACAGCATCTTCACATATTCCATATTCTCTTGCAGTACACTGTCTCTGGTTGTGTCCGGCAGCATTCCTGCACAGCCGAATATATGTGCCTCCTTTTCTATTCTGCTGTATTTTCCGGATTTCAGCAGTTCCAAGTCCAGATTTCCCGCTAATTGCCTGAACTGCAGCCTGTTGCTCTTGTAGCCGAGAGACTCCATCAAAAACAGCAAAACTCCCCGCTCAACGCCGATTTCTGATATTTTTTTCTGAATAGCCCGGGTTTTCCACCCAAAACGGGCCATGCCTGCAGATTCAAGCAGGCGCAGCAGGGTGTCGTCTTCGCTCATAGCCCATCTCAGAGCGCAGCCTCCCCTTTGGATCTCTCTTGCATAGCTGTAACGGGATTCCTCCATTTCCCACAGCAGAAGACGCCATTCCTCCGGTATGTACCCCCTTATTTCAAGGGTCTCTATCCCGTTTATATTTTCTTTCAGGTCATTCTCCCATACCGCATGCAGTATCACATTTTCGTATCTTTCATCTCCCTTGTGCCCGTGCCTGTACCAGTCACTGCTGCGTCTGTGTATCTCTATGCTACCTATCCTTGTCTCTTCCCCTATTTGAATTTTCCCGTTGAGAAAGTCAGGTCCAGCTCCCCTGTTCCAGGTTCCAGAACTGATTATCTTCAATTTTTTCCCATTTGTACTCTCTAATTCATTGACTAAATATTGTTCATTCCAGATAATCTGTAGAAATCTTTCATTGAATTCGTATTCGGTTAAAAGATCTTCCATTATATTACGCCTCTCTTTAATGGATTGCTTTTTTATTTCACAATAAAGATATCTGTATTCCTCCAGAAAATTGCCACTCTGCATTTCTACCTCCTTCTGTTTTCTATAAGTCGGAGGCCAAGCGGTCTTAGGAAGA
>JAZURH010000263.1:0-10451 GCA_045606125.1 Lentisphaeria bacterium
GAGCTTCTGATTGAAGTTGCGGTTACGGTTGTGGGAGTGAACAGATAATCACCTCCGGTCAGGGGCATAGATGTGCAATTTCAATTCGATTTCGTTGACTTTCGGAGAAAATAGCGATATCTGACAAAAATACTTTTTCAGTTCATAGGAAGACTTTATCTCAAAATCACTCCAATATCCATTGTTTTTAAAAAGAGGTAATTTCAAAAACAGCGCATTTTGATGACAGTAATTTGAAATTACTTCAACAGTTATGGTATAACTGTGAAAAGAATACATGCCGCCCGGAAAAAGTTATATTCAAAAAGCATTGACTTCAGCAATATCGTCTCTGCCAGTTATCAGCATTACAAGCCTGTCCATGCCTATTGCCACTCCTGCGGCGTCCGGCATTCCCGCCCGCATGGCGTCAAGGAATGGCTGATCAAGCTGGTAGACAATGCGCTGTTCCCGTTCTCTGAGGTCTGCGCATTGTTTAAAGCGCAGGGCCTGTTCTACCGGTTCAGCCAGCTCGCTGCAGGCATTGCCTAATTCCAATCCCGCTGCATAGACTTCCCAGCGTTCGACCCGGTTTTCACTGCCGGGTATGCGCCTTGAAAGTCCGCTGCATGCCAGAGGGTACTCTGTGAGCGCCGTCAGTTTTCCGTTTATACCCAGGTTGGGTTCGACTTTTGTTACAAGCACTTCCTCGAACATGCCGTCCGCAATGCACTTGTCAAGGTTCATGCCTGCAAAGTCCATGAATGCTTTTTCCACGCTTATTTTTTCCCATGGGAGAGAAACATCGATGTCTGTGTTGCGGAATCGGCACAGCGTTGTTCTGTTTGCCCTGATGGCGGCATTTTTTATAAGCTCAGCCGTGTCATCCATTACTTTTATCCAGTCGGCACCGGACCTGTACCATTCAAGCATTGTGAATTCCAGCCTATGGCGGCTTCCGTCTTCATCCTTGCGGAAGCAGGGACCTATCTGCCATATTTTTTCATAACCCGCGGCCAGTAATCTTTTCATGTGGAATTCAGGAGATGTCCTGAGCCAGCTGTTTTCTGAGGGCACAGCTTCAATGTAATCTTCCAGTGCAGGGGTCGGTATTCTGGATGGTGTGTTTACTTCAAGGAATCCTTCACAGTCAAAGAAAGACCTGGCGGCCGCCATGACTGCAGCTCTTTTCTTCATTATTTCATATTTTTTTGCCAGAAGAGATCGTTCCTGAAGCGCCGCCTCTATATCTGGAATGTCTTTGTATGCAGTCATGTTTTCAATGCAGTTTCGGAAGCGCGTTCAGCAGACGCTCCTCGTGTGGGTGTTTGAGGCACTTCCCGGATACTGCATCCGGGTTGAGTAATTGCATGTTCTGGTGCAGTCTGTTGCAGTTCATCAGCCAGTGGAACCAGACGAATGTGTTTTTCCCGTTTGTCAGTTTCTGAAAAACCTGCCCCCTGTTTCTTATATTATCCAGACTTTCCATCATATCCAGTGTGCCTGTGCTGACCACTGTAGATGTCTTCATGCAGTTAAGCATGGTCTGCATTCCGCCGGATTTTCCATCCCTGAGAAGCAGCCCTGCATGCAGCGCATACAGATGGTTGTAATATGGAATAAGGCAGACAAGATTTGTATTGAGAATATCCTCCGTCAGGCCGGCTGCGCCAGCAAGATCATTGCCCTGCAGCATGAAAGCAACCCGGTTCAGAAGCCAGGCGTATATGGCTTCTCCTCCCTGTACTGACCATTCGGTAGCTTCTGTCTGAAGAATTGTCCGTACAACCGGATCATTTTTCCCGTCAAGTCCCCTGGAATTGGCTGAATGGGCTATCCATGCCCTGAATAATGCCCATTTCAGGCTGTTGTCCTTTTCTTCCACTGTTTTGAAATCAAAATTGCTGCCGGCAATGGCAGGTGTTTTTTCAAATCCGAAATATCCCGGGGCTGTTTTCAGTACAGATGTAAGCTCTTTGAGTTTTGATTTGTTTCCGCTCTCGCTGTAATATGTAAACAGCAAGTACGCAAGAAGTTTTTTGGATGAATTATCTCCGGACAGTTTAATGTTTTTTGACCATTTGACTATTTCTGCCTTGTCTGCGGTATGTCTGTGTATCATTATGGCGGCCGATACGGTCATGGCTATGGTCCCCGCATCACAGGAATTGTCACGCTTGTCAACAGCATACGCTGCATTTATCCATGACCAGTCAATGCTGTTATCCCAGATGAACTCGCAAAGCAGTGTACTTGCAAAGCCGAAAGATGCCAGGGCCGCGTTGTCAGTGTCCGGCAGTGCATCTCTTTCCCGGGCTTTCATGCGTTCGGCCTTCAGTATTTTTATATCTGTTCCGGCTGACCAGTCGCCCATGTAGAGAAGCGCCGCGGGGGAAAGCAGCGACAGAGCGTGGGCATTTCCGTATCTGCTTTTGTATTCTCTGCTGCTGTAAAGTGACTTGTATTCCCAGAATGGAAGGGACCTGGAAAATGGTATCTGAAGTATATCTTTGCTGTTTTTTGCAGGCAGATGTTCGAGTGCCCTGTTTATTATGTCTTTGCGTTTTGACCCGTATCTTCCTTTGGCGACAAGAGCCAGGGAAAGTGCCTTGCTGTATTCTTTTTCCTTGAGCAGCTGCTCTGCCTTGTCTTCCAGATCTCTGCACATGCTTTGCGGCTGGCGCATGAGCACGCTTTCTCTGATGGATTCTATTTCAGCCCTGTCCTTTGCTCCTAACCGCAGGGTTCTGTCATCAAGTATCCTTTTTGCCGCTTGGGCTATTGCAGTGAGATTTTCCGCCCTGCATGCCTTTTGCAGCTCCCTTACCTTGTCAACTGTATTTTTGACCGGACCTGGAGATTTGTCGGAATATTGTTTTTCCAATGCGGCGTATTCTTCGCTTAATTTTACTGTAAATGTGTCAGGGATTGCTGTGTAAGACTGGGGTTTGGCAGTAGGCCTGTCCTGCTTTTTTTGTTTTACGATTTGTTCCTTCGTTTTTTTAACCGGTGTTTTGTCTTCTTTCTTTACGGAAGGTTTTGCAGGCTTCTTTTTCCCAGTTGTCTGTGCCTTTTGTTCAGTCTGGGTGTTTTTCTTTGATGTAACTTCCTTTGGCTGTACCTGTTTCTTTTTATTGTTTTGAATGTTTTTATTCTTTTCCTGAACATTTATCTCAGGGGCGACTTGAACCGAAGGCTTCTGCTCCGGTTCTTTCGCCGGCCGGAGTTCAACAGGTGCATTTAAATGCTTTTTGTTTTCAGTCTGGACCTGAACAGTTACATTTGAAATTGTTTCTGCCTTGTTTTTGTTGTGTGCTCTGTGGTAAGCGAAATACACTATGCCGCCTGCAGACAAAAACAGTAATATGGTAGAGAACCAGATGAAATTGCGAACAAGATTTCTTACTTTTATTCCCTCCGGATTGATTTGGCCTTTTGCAACGGAAAATGGTACTTTTACGGCGCTTTTGCCCTGTTGACTTCTGTTGTGCATTTCGCGTATGCTGCCAAGTTCGGATAGAACTGCGGTCCAGTCCTTCGGCCTTTCATCAGGATTTTTTGACAGCATCCTGCCTATGAGCCGTGAAAGGGGAGCCGGAGTGCCGGGGCTCCGCATGGAAAGCGGTTCCGGATTCTCGTGTACCTGCTTGTCCAGGATATCCTGTGCGCTGCTGCTGTTGAACAGGGTGGTCCCCGAGACTGCATGGTACAGGGTGGCGCCGAAGGCATATATGTCACTGCGGCAGTCCCCTCTGGCGGCCAGACCCTTTATTAGTTCAGGAGCAGCATAGTGGGGAGTCAGGATAATGACTTTTTCGTTTCTTTCGTACCCCTTCATGTCGGCCAGACCGAAGTCCGCAAGCCTTATATCGCCATCCCGTGTAAGCATGATGTTTTCCGGCTTTATGTCACCATGGGTCAGACCATGCCTGCTCCAACCATATTCAAGTGCGCCGGCTATCTTTTCAGCAATGTCAAGAAGCTGCTCCAGTGGCACAGCGCCTTTTGCTTCGATAAGCTCCTGAAGCGATTCGCCTTCCACATACTCCATGCAAAAATAGTGCATTCCGTTTTCGAAGCCTATATCAAGTGCTTCAACTATATTGGCATGGGAGAGAGAGGCTGCTGCCCTTGCTTCGTTTATGAAGCGGGTAACATAGGCTGGATCGTTCTCATATTGGGAAAGAAGGACTTTCATGGCGACTTTTCGCCGCCTGTCAGACTCCTCAGCAAGATACACCACTGCCATGGCTCCCCGGCCTATTTCACCGAGTATCCTGTAACGTCCTATTTCATCTCCCGGACGGAGTGGAGGCGTGTTCTGAGTCATGGCAGTGCTCGCTTCTGTTCAGCAGCTGATTTGCAGGAATCTGTCAAATGCCTTGTCCCACATCTCTGTGTTTCCGGGCATATAAGTGCCGAGTTCCGTACTTGCGGCAATTATGCTGCGTGCCTCGTCAAGGCTGGAAATGTCTCCTGTAGCCATGGCCTGAACCGCTATGTTGCCCATGGCCGTTGCCTCTATGGGACCGGTCAGTACCTTGAGACCGGTGGCATCTGCAGTAAATTGATTGAGGAGCAGGTTCTGGCATCCGCCGCCAACAAGGTGCAGTACATCCAGTTTCACTCCAGCCAGCTGTTCAAGCTCGTTTATCGTCTGGCGGTAGCGCATTGCCAGTGATTCATAGGCTGTGCGTATAATCTGTCCGGGTGTCTCAGGAACGGGCTGCCCCGTGCGCCTGCAGAAATCAGCTATGCGGCCCGGCATGTCTCCGGGAGCCACGAAATCCGGAGCATTGGGATCGACAAAGGAGCGCAGGGGCTGTTCTGCCTTTGCCAGTTCCACCATTTCGCCAAAGGAATATTCTGTTCCGCGGCGCTTCCATTCATTCCGGCATTCCTGGATGAGCCAGAGTCCCATGATGTTCTTGAGAAAACGTATTTTTCCGCCTACGCCGCCTTCGTTGGTGTAGTTTGCCTTGCGTGCCTCTTCGGTGATGAGGGGCTTGTTCAGCTCCAGACCAAGAAGACTCCAGGTGCCGCTGGAAAGATATGCCCAGGAACTGTCCTTTTTGGCCGGTACGGCGGCAACTGCGGAGGCTGTGTCATGGGAACCAACCAGTATGACAGGTATGGGGCCGCATTTGAGCTCTTCCTGCAGAGCTGGGCTGACCACACCGGCTATTGTGCCTGAAGGAGCTATCCTGGGGAATATAGAGCGCTTGACACCGATGGCGTCAATTACATCCCAGGCCCAGTCACCCGTGGCGGGATTGTACAATTGGGATGTGGTGGCAATGCTGTATTCGGCAGATACATCCCCGCAGAAGAAATAAGTCAGGATGTTTGGTGTGAACAGCAGCTTGTCCGCAATTTCAAGGGATTGGTCATTGTCTCTGACCGATGCGGACAGCTGGAATACGGTGTTCAGGCTCATGAACTGTATTCCCGTGGCGTCATAGATCTTCTCTGCGGATATTTTGTCGAATGTATAGGGCATGGCATCATCTGTTCTGGGATCCCGATAGTTTCTGGGCTGGCCGGCCAGGAATCCGTTTTTGTCGAGAAAGGCATAGTCCACGCCCCAGGTGTCTATGGCAATGCCGTCAGGTTTTATGCCTGCCTGGACTGCTTTTGCAAGACCGGTCTTCAGTTCATTGAACAGTCCCAGAGTGTTCCAGAAAAGGCCGCCGTTTATGGAAATTGGGCCGTTTGCGAAACGGTGTATTTCCTCAAGAGTTATCTTTCCGTTTTCAAAAGTGCCGACTATTGCGCGACCTGATGATGCGCCAAGGTCAAATGCCAGATACTGTTTTTTCATTTTTTTCTCCCGTTTTGATGTATGTACTGTATTTTATTGAATCTTGAATGTAAAGTGTCTTTTCAGTCTGCCTTCTGAGAAGTCAGCCACTGTGAATGTCCCATGCAATGTCAGTGAGCCGCAGCAGAGCTGCGTCCCACCGCCGGGCAGGTTGCAGCTGTATGCCCCGTGTATGTGCCCGGAAAGCACTGCGGCTGCCTTGTCTGTTTGCAGGGCATTTATCAGAGGCTGCGCACCTTTGAGTCCATGCCTGTATCCCAGTTTATCTCCATGAACATCAACAGCGGGAAAATGGGATACAGCCGCGCATGCCGTGCCGTCGTCCGTTTCCAGCAGCCTGTTCATTTCCTCCGCGTATCCTTGCTCAAGATAACCGCATGAAAGAAGCCAGCTGGTCGGTCTTGCCGGGTTCAATAATATGAGCCTGAGTCCCGGATATTCCACAGCCTGCGGCAAAGATTCCAGTGAAAAACGCCCGCCGTTAAGCCTGTTGAATGTTTCATTCAATGCCTTTCTGCCGTCTTCCCTTTTTACATATGCATCATGGTTGCCCGGCACATATAGGAAGTCTTTTCCGCTTTGTTCCATTATGGGGGCCAGTTCTTTTTCAGCACGGGCAAATTCGCCCGGCAGTGATATGCATGTAAGATCGCCGGCACATATTGTGACATCCGGTGCAATGCGTGGCATAAGTTCTGCAAGGCGGGAAATGCGTTCAGGGCGTATTTTGCCTTTTCTTTTTAAATGATAGTTGAGAGCGCCTAAAATGCGTTTACTGAATATTTGCCCTGCTGACTCAAATGGCGCACCAAGATGTATGTCTGAAAACAGCAGTACTCTTGTGTCTCCGGGGCGCTTGTCCGGCAGTTTATCAATGCTTGTTGTATTGTGTTCAGAAGGCATTGTGTATATGTATTTGAAAAAGCGTTAAATGTTCAGCAGATGAATGAAAAGACATATTATACTGCTTTTTTCAGATTGGCAAACAGTTGGTAGATGTTTTTCGGGAAATCTCCTTTGCAGTCAATATAGTCAGAGCAGCGTATTTACTGTTTTTTTTGTATGATCCTTAGTGCCGTATTGATTGCGGCAGTGCATGTGAACGAGGCAAGCAGAGAAATAACTGCATAGTAGTGCAGAGCTATTCCTTTGATCAATATGCCAGACGCAATTGTTATTATCATTCCGCTTATTGTTCCATGGAATACGGCGCCCGGCCTGACATTTTTCCAGAAAAGGGCGCACAGCATCACCATAAGAAGTGGAGTCCCCATTGCGTTTACGCTTTTGTTCAGTATGGCAAACAGACTCTGACTGCTGTGCATGGCTGGCAGAATGATGCCGGCTGACGCAATTACAGGAGCGGCAAACAGACAGGTCAGCAGGCCCGGATGGATCTTTTTCCATTTCAGCCTTTCCTGAAAATCCACAGTAAGCGCTGCGGAACAGCTGTTCAAGCCTGAATCTATGCTCGACATAGTCGCTGCCAGAAGGCCCGCCGCCAGTAGACCGGCCGCTCCCGGAGGAAAACATTCGGCCATAGCCGAGATTATTTTCGCCGGCGGCATGGATGATGAAAGGCCGTTCTTCCTGGCGAAGACTGCCAGTGCAAGTCCGAAAAGTGCAAGCATGGACATTGAAATAGTGGATGCCGCCGCGTTTATCCAAAGTCCACGTTTTGCCGCTTCCGGCGATTTGGCTGCCAGATATCTCTGCATGACCATTTGATCGCCTCCGAAACGGGTCAGAAATGATACGAAGGTACCAAGCAATCCGCTCCACAGGGTTATGCGTTCAAATGGGTTAGGAGAAATGTATTTCCAGTCAATCGGATGAAAGGGCCGCAGCTGCCCGGTGGCAGAAAGCATTTCCCAGAAACCAGTGCCTCCGCACGATATGGCGATTCCCATTGCTATGCTTCCGAAAAGAACGCAGAACTGCAGAGCGTCAGTCCAGATGACCGCTTTCATTCCACCTATGGCAGAATAGGCGGCGGCTCCGATTCCGCATACAAGAAGAAGCATGTAAAAATCAATGTTTGTTATAAGAGACATTATTCTGCAGGAGGCGTACAGAGCGACTGCCATCCAGAATAGACGCCATGCAAGGAATATCCCGCTGCAGAGAAGGCGGACACCAAGACCGAAACGTTCTTCAAGAAAGGAATACACGCTTACAACTCCTAATTTGTGAAAAAGGGGGATCCAGTATTTCGCCACGGGCCATGCCGCAAGAAAAAATGCGGGAAAGGAGGCAATTACATACAGACCGTGGGAGGACACTTCCCCGGGAAGGGCAAGATAGTTGACGGCACTGAATGTGGTGACCATCACAGATATTCCTATGGGGAGGGCACCCATGCTGCGTCCCGCAAGGAAAAAGTCCGCAGAACCCGTGCCTGTACGGCGCAGATACCAGGTCATTCCGCCTAAAAGGACAAGATAGGCTCCTAAAATGGCAAAGTCAAAAGTTTCCATAGAATATTTTTATTTGTCGAGCAGTAATTTTTTGGCAAAAGGAATGCACTTTGAGACATCGCCTGCTCCGATCACAACTACTGCGGATGGTGCGTGACGCCGTCCGGCCGATACTGCTCTTTTTGCTGTTTCTTCCGGCGTGCCTGAAAGCGCTTCGCATGGAGCGGTTATTTTTTTTATCAGCAGAGAATCCGTGTCGGCCTTCTTTCCGTCCAGTCTCCATGCCCCGAATGTTTCTACTATTCCAGTCCATTCGCATTTTGACAGCAGCGCAGCGAAGCATTCTCCATATCTTTCGACCCGTTCGAGCCTGTGCGGCTGAAATACAGCGCATATTCTTCTGTTCGGATATTTTTCCCGCAGTGTTTCCATGGTTGCTTCAAGTTCAGTCGGATGATGTGCATAGTCTTCCACAAGCACAACTGTTCCGTCCGGAGATATACAGTGTTCAGTCATGCGTCTTGCCACCCCGGGAAAACTTCCAAGTGCATTCAGCGATTCCTGTTCTGCAATGCCTATCAGACTGCAGACAGCGGCGGCAACAGCGGCATTTTTTCTGTTGCAAGTACCGTACATCCCGTGCGGAGCTATGGTTCTGTTCACAATAATGGTGTTTGTCCTTTGACCGAACAGGCGTCTTGTGGTTTCTGAATCCCAGGTCACAATGTGCTTAGCTTCCCTGCAGAGTGAAATGAAACTTTGTTCAAGAGCCTCCACGCCTCCCAATGCCCAGCTGTGATCATCGTCAATGTTAAGCACGGCGGCATGGGTGGCGGGAAAGCCTGATTGGGAGGCGTCGCTTTCATCAACTTCCGTTACAAGTATGCTTCCATCCCCGGCGCTTCCGGGATATTCCCAGCCGGGTACGCTTCCTCCTACAAGATATCCGGGTTTTCTGCCTGCGCACTGGAGTATATGGGATATCATGGCCGAAGTCCCCGTCTTGCCATGTGAGCCGGAGACGGCAATTCTTACAGGGAACTTCATGGCAATTTCATTCAGAAAATCTCCACGCCGCTTTTGCGGTATGCCGGCTGCAGCTGCCTGCATGCGCTCTGGATCCCTGTCCGGAACGGCGGATGAATAAACAAGCAGGCATGTACCTTCCGGTACCTGTCCATGCCCTATGGTAATTTCTGCGCCTCTGCTGAGCAGTTTTTTAATGTTTTCCGAGATCACTATGTCTGACCCGCTGACGCGTATGCCCATGTCCAGTGCAATATGGGCCAGTGCCGCCATGCCTACTCCGCCGGCTCCAGTGAAATGTATGGAATCATATTGCATAGATTTATCAATCCCCGTTTGCGAATCTGGGTTCATTTCTGTGTCTTCCCACTGCGCACAGAAATTCATGCTGCGTCGTGCAGGCGATTTTTGTAAGTTCATTTATGGTTATCTTCTCTTTTCCCTGTCTGCCGATTATGATGACCCTGTCTCCAACGGATACATCGGGAATTTCTGAAGCATCCACCATTATCATGCTCATACATATTCTGCCCAGCTGCTTTGCACGCCTGCCGTGGATGAGGACTTCCATTCTGTCAGAAAGGCTGCGCAGAAGCCCGTCCTCGTACCCGGCTGGGACTACTGCTATCAGGCTGTCCTTTTCAAGTATATGTATTCCGCCGTATGAAATCGGCGTTCCAGCCGGAAGTGTTTTCAGCGATATTATTTCCGATTCAAGGGATATTGCATCTGTTGTAATGGGTTCAGTGTCACCCGGAATAGTTGTTTCCGAGTACAGGCATATTCCCGGTCTGGCATATCTGACTTCCGGAGCAAGACGGTTCACAAGTGCATTGGATGCGCATATATGGTTTTCAGTGCAATGCGGGGGCAGGGCGGATAAAACTCTGCGAAACCCGTTTTCCTGCTTTTTCGTCCAGGAGGAATCCGGCTCATCGGCTTTTGCAATGTGGGAATATGCTCCTTTGAGAATAATTCCTTTGAATCCGGAAAGTTCAGGTATCAGGCTGATGGCCTCATCCGGCATAAATCCCAGTCTTGACATCCCTGTGTCAACAGCAATGTGTATGTTTATGGATTTCCCTGCTTTGATTCCTGCTTTAGATAATGCATTGAGTTGTTCAGTTGAAAATACCCCGAATGTAACATTTTCCAGGGCTGCAGCCTGTTCGGCTTCCTGCGGGAGGGCCCCGCAAAGTACCCATATT
>JAZURH010000264.1:0-8990 GCA_045606125.1 Lentisphaeria bacterium
TTGCGGACCGTATTCAGCCCAGAAAACTGGCAATTCTCATATTTGTCATTTCCGGTTTTGCACTCATGCTTCAGGGAGTGGGAAGCAGCCTGATTCTATTCAGTGTTTCCCGTGTAATGCTGTATCTGGTTGCAGGCGGCATACAGCCATTGCTGCAAAAGATACTTGCTGGCGTCACACCATGTGAAAAGCGTGGTTCCAGCTTTGGTTTTGCCTCATGTCTGGGGCAGGTTGGAGTTATGATATCCGCCCTGGTGGGAGGGTTCTTTGTGAGTTACTTTGGCATAAACGGCGTGTTTATAGCCGGTGGTGTGCTTATGCTCGCTGCACTGCCAGTGTTCCTGAAGGGCATAAAGGCAAGTTTGAAAGGCAGGACTTTGAAACTTGCCAAATAATAGGAGAATATGTGATATGAAGATAATCTATATTTCAGACATACACGGCTGCTTTGATGCTCTTGCGGGGCTGCCCTCTGCTGATTTGCTTGTTGTAGGTGGTGATTTCACCCAGTTTGGCAGTCTTGATGATTTCAGAAATGCCGTTGACAGGGTGGCGGCAGTTTCTTCTGGGTTTCTTGCCGTAGCGGGAAACCTTGATGTGCCGGAGGGGGATGCTGTGCTTATGGAAGGCGGACATCTGCTTTCTGTAAAGGAAAAAGTCCGGCGCGGTGGTCTTGTATTCGTCGGTATCAGTGGTGCCAATAGATCTCCCTTCAATACACCTTACGAATGGGAAGATGATGCAATGGAATCTGCTTTATCCCATTTTGATGCAGGCAGCATTGATGTGCTTGTGACCCATGCACCGCCCTTTGAGACAGGTGCTGACACTATAGGAAGCGGTGCCAATGTGGGAAGCCGCGCTGTCAGAAAGCTTCTTGAGCGTGTCCGTCCTGCAGCTGTTCTTTGCGGTCATATTCATGAAGCCCGTGGCATTTATGACTTTGAAGGCATTCCAGTTGTGAATCCCGGTGCTTTTGGTGAAGAGGGAAATTATGCTGAGATACGCATGGATGCAAAGGGCAGGGCTTCCGCATGGCTGGCAAAAGTCAGATAATTTTTCACAGATTATGAAAAATTAAGGAGTCTTACATGTTTCTTGTGTTCATAGGGGCTGTTGCCCTGATGAATGTCTATGACTGGTGGCGTATAAAAAGCGCCTTTTTATCCCGCAGTTCCTGGGGAGCATACGCTCTGCTGCTTTTGATTCTCACTGTTTTGTTTATGCCCATGTTCATAAACCGTTCATCATTGCCGTTTGCAAGGGTCATAAGCCAGACAGGCTGGATTTGGCTTGCCTGGTCCTTTTGGCTTGCCAGCGCTTTTTTTGCAATGGATCTGCTGAATCTGGCAGTAGGTGCTGTTTCACATCTTGTTAACAGGGAAGTTTTTATTTATCCCTGGATATCGCCTTTTGTAAAAGGGTGCATTGCCATGGGAATTGTTGTCGCCGCAACAGTGTGGGGAGTGACGGAGGCATACGCAATAAAAGTCAAGGAAGTAAAGATCTGCAGTCCATTTGCACCGGAAAAGCCATACAGGGCGGCTTTTGTGTCAGATATACATTTGGGATCGGCATGCAGCTGGCGTAAGTTGCGCAAGATCAAGAGCAAGCTTGATGAAATCAATGCGGACCTGATTCTAAATGGCGGCGACATGGCGGACGGACGGGGGGCCGTGGAAGAGAAAATGGCTGCCGAACTGAACGCAGTTTCAACAAAAAAACGTCTTGCCGTGTATGGCAACCATGAGGTTTATACAGGTTTGGAATACAGCCGAAAACTATACGGCATGGCGGGTTTCACACTTCTTGAAAATGATCATGAGATAGTTGATGAATGGCTGCATGTATATGGCGTGACGGATCCTGCCAATGGTGCCGCATCGGATCTGCCGGATGCCCCGGAGAATTGTTTTTCAATTCTTTTGAGCCACCGTCCCTCACCACGGACGGGCAAGGGATATTCCCTTCAGCTGTCGGGACACAGCCATGGTGGGCAGATTTTTCCATTCAACTTTCTGATAAGACTGCAGCATCCCTATCGCGAGGGGAAAGTTCATGAGCTTTCGGGGGGCACAAAGTTCTATGTGTCGCCCGGTACCGGTGTATGGGGACCTCCATTCAGGCTTTTTGCAAGGCCTGAGATAACTGTATTTTCCATAAGTTCTGAAAAAGAGGTGCAGAAATGAAGATCTTTGTTGCGGGCGGCGCCGGGTACATCGGCAGCTGCACCAGTGAATATTTGCTTGAGAACGGGCATGAAGTAGCGGTTTTCGATGCGCTTCTGAATGGACATCGGGACGCTGTTGATCCGCGGGCAAAGTTTTATTTTGGAAATCTTGAGGACATGGATGCCCTTGAAAAGGCAATGTCTGATTTCAAGCCTGAATACGTAATGCATTTTGCTGCCTTTATTGAAGTCGGTGAATCAATGAAGGATCCGGGCAAGTATTTCCGCAATAATGTGGCCAATGCTTTGAATCTGGCAGAGGCCTCGGCCCGTTCCGGCGTTAGAAAAATGGTGTTTTCAAGCACGGCGGCCACTTACGGAATGCCGGAAAACATACCTATGACGGAAGACGAGCCTACCAGCCCCATAAATCCTTACGGCGAGTCAAAGCTTATGTTTGAAAAGATTCTTTACTGGTATATGAAACTGTACGGCCTTCAGTATACGGCATTGCGCTATTTCAATGCCTGCGGGGCGACAAAACTGCATGGTGAGGACCATCATCCGGAAACTCATCTTATTCCATTGGTCATGCAGGCTGCCGAGGGCAGGAGAAAATCCATTTCAGTATTTGGAACGGATTATGATACGCCGGATGGTACCTGCATAAGGGACTATATTCATGTCCTTGATCTGGCCCAGGCACATCTTCTGGCTCTGGAACAGGAAGGTTCAAGCATATACAATCTCGGATCCGGCAGTGGTCACAGCGTAAAGGCCGTCATAGAAGCAGTACGGGAAGTTACAGGACGGGATTTCAAGGTGGAATACGAAAGCAGGCGTCCCGGTGATCCTGCAAGGCTTATAAGTGACTCCACCAGAGCAAGGACCTTGCTTGGATGGAAGCCTGTATATGATGATCTTCATGACATAGTGCGCTCTGCATGGGAGTGGAGACTGGCTAATCCGGACGGGTACAGAAACTGATATGGAAACTGATAAACAGCCTGAACAGAAAGTTCCCTCCTGGCGCAGGGCGGCTTCGATTCTTATAAAAGTCGCAGGCATAGTCATGGCTGTTGTCCTTGTCTACCGATTGATTTCCGAGTCAGAGGGGAATCTGGCCGCGGCCTTGGGTAACTGCTCATGGCGGCTTGTGTCAGCTGCCGTATTGTGCTACGGCATTGTCAACCTGATCGCGGCTTGGCGATGGAAAATGCTTCTTGATGTACAGGGAATACATGTGCCGTTTTTTCCGGTATTCCGCTTGACCATGATAGGTGTTTTCTTTTCCCAGGTGATACCTGGCAGTGTCAGCGGTGATGTGATGAAGCTGGCATATGTAATGAAGTACGGCAGAGGGACTGAGTCATTCCTTACTATTGCAGTCGACCGCTATGTGGGCTTGTTCGGTCTTTTTGCCGTGGCGGCGCTGTCTTGTCTTGTTTGTCTGTTCAAATGTCCTGATATAGTGTTCGGAAACAAGGTAGTCCTGCTGGGGTTTGCTTTTGTATGGGGCGCATTTGCCTCAATGCCGCTGCTGTGGTTTGCAGTGTTGTACCGTCGTCGCTTGCCGGGATTTGCTATTGCAGACCGCATTTTGAATAGTCTGCCGGCCGGTATGCGCGGAATGCTGGAGCGCCTTTTTGCTGCTGTGGACCTTTACAGGAATGCCATGGGTACTGTGCTTGCCGTTTTCGGCATGTCCTGCTTAATACACAGTCTTCTTGCAGTGCAGATATTCCTGTTGGGCAGGTCACTTAATGAATGTGCCATGTCCTTTATCGAGTATGTTGTCACAGCTCAGCTGGGAAATGCCACTGGAATAATTCCGTTGACTCCCGGCGGAATGGGAGTGCGCGACACAGTGTCAAGCGCATTGCTTGATGTATTCGGCGCCAGTCCCATGGAGGCGCTTTCCCTTATTCCGGTCATGAATACTCTTGTTCTTGTACTATGGTCCCTGACCGGATTGTTTTTCCTTGTTATGTGGCGTCGTCGGGATTGATTTGTAATTTATTTGTCCCGGGAGCAGCGCATGGCCAGTGCGCATGCAAGTACGGCAGTTGTTATTTTTGCCGTTGTCATTGCCGGGAGCAGTTCAGGTGCGACTGAAGTACAGAACGCAAGATGGTCCCCCAGCACATATCCTGCACCGAAAATAAAGGCGTATGTGATGATTTTTCCTTTGGGGTTCATGTCCTTTGTCATTGAGAATGTGGGGACTGCGTTTGCCGTTGAGATCACAATTCCGCTCATTGCTGCTGAATTGCATCCGAGTCGCTTTCCCAGTGCAGTCAGTGGTTTGCAGAAAAACCGGGAAATGACTTCTGCCATCACATAGGCTCCGGTCAGTGTGATTGCTATGATTCCCACGAGTTTTATTATCTCGGTTATGGGGGTGATGTATTCGCTGCATTCTTTTTCCCGTCCTATGAGAAACAGGAATATTGAGATCGATATTCCAGCATAGGCCGCTCCGCCGAGAAACTTGCCAAGCAGTATGACTGCCTTGACAACCTTTTCCGTATATTTTGCGAATACATACGCCAGCAGAAGGGATGCTATGATAAGCGGCAGAAGTTGTTTCAGCATGTACAGCACAGGCATTTTCAAAACAAGACCTCCTGCGAAAGCTCCAATTGGCACCATGAGAAAACCGTATATAAAGCCCTTGACGATATATGGATGTTCCTTGCTGTCATTAAGCATGATGGCCGGAGGGATGCTGCCTGTGAGAGTGGCTCCCAAAACTGAACCTATTACCATTCCTCCCAGATTGCCTGCATCAGAATTGATGCAGAGGGATTTTGCAAACTGGTATCCACCCATGTCATTGGCCATGATTATTCCGGGAAGTACACCTGGATCTATTCCTATTGGGGTGCATATCAAATTTGCTGCCGGCTCAAGAAGCTTTGTCATGCTTGGTATAAGGGCTATTATGCCGCCCATTACAACGAACAGCACCGGGAATGTGTTCAGACCCGCCATTATTTTGGGGCCGAGCCCCCACTTGTCTCTGTTGAAATGGTCTATGACGCCTATAATGAGAAAGACTGCTATTATGCAGGAAAGTATTTGACTGAAAGATGGCATGGCTGCTGGTGGTTCCTGTTGTTACTGTATTTCCTCTATGAACTTTTTGTGCAGTTGCTTGAGCTTTGAAAGATAGAACGGCACATTTTCATCCCGTTCCCCGGGGACTGCATCAGAAAGTAGCTTTGAATTTTCTGTTACCGATACGCTTTTTTTATTTCCCGTTACATAGAAGTCAACAGGATCACCCTGAGCGTATTCCTTGCCTGAAGCAATGGCAAGTTCGTATGCTGCGCTTCTCTTTGTTTTGTTGTCGGCAAGTTTTTTCTGGTAAACTGCCGGGGATGTGGACAGGTACTCCCGTTTTGCAAAGTCTTCTATGGGAAGTCTGTGCTCTTCTATGTCCCGTACATATTTTTCGTATACGTTGTCAGCCTGTTCCCGTTTGCCGTGAAGCAGAAGCGTTATAATGTCCAGCATGTATTTTCGCTGGAATGCTTCCGTTCCTCTGGATTTCAGGGCTGCTCCGGAAAGTATTACTCTCCCATCATGGCAGAGAAGGGCATAGTTCTTGCTCTTATAGCCGAACATGGCCTTGTAGTTTGCATCAAGTTCTATTTCTATGCCTTCCGGAAGGGTAGACTGCAGTCTGTCGGCAAAGGCATCCATACTGTCAATATTTTCCGGCGGTGCGAAATATATACCGTCTGTATCCATTTCTATGACAGTCGCACTGCTTGCCTCAAGAAAGTCTCTCATTCCTGAAAGTATGCTGCGTCCAGTTTCCGTTACTTTGGATGCCATTGCAAAGTCGTTGAATGTGCCCTGGGCATATCCAGTGTACCCGTAGAATGCGTTTATAAGAATTTTGAATGTGCTTTGCATTGCGTCGTAGAAGTCCCGCATTTCCGGAGAGGCTGTTTTGCGTGCGTCCTTTGCCGCAAGCCTGAATGAACGCAGTTCCCGAAGCATTCTCAGGAATGTCCCTCTAATGTCACTTGCCGGGCACAGTTCGCCCGAGATTATTATGGAGGGGTACAAGCTGCGCACGTCAACATGCCATACATTGTTGAACACTCCCTGTCTGTCAGCTTCGGTGAGTGCGCCCTGGAAGAACTGGGCGGCTTCAGGTGAGGGCAGGGCGCATCCGTTAAGCATGTAATCAGCGCACAGCATGGCATCGATCCTTGCCGCTGTTCCTCTTGTTATGCAGTTCTGATATGTATATGGAACAAGTCTGGCCTGATAAAAATAACTTGGTGAAAGAATGCGGCTGATGGCATCCGTTTCCCGGGCATCGTCCATACAGTATGCAACAAGTGTATCATGGTCGCTGTCGAATATTTCAGTTATCCTGGAACCTTCGACGTATGTTCTTTCCTCTGATGCAACTTTAAAGTATTTTGCCGCATTTTTCAGGCTGTGACTTGACATGTCTCTGTGTATGGCGTCATATAGAAGCACCAGGTGTAGAGTATCAACTACATGCCGCCCGTATATCTCGAATCTCTTGTAGGGTATTATGCGTTCGCTGACAGTGATCCTTGATTCCCGCACTTTCGGCTGGGAGCCGTCCCTTCCTATGGCGAACTTTACGCCGTGCATTTTGCAGCGTATTGCAATGTAGTTCAGGTCAAAGTTGAATATGTTATGTCCTTCTATGACATCGGGGTCTCTTGAAGTTATCACTTCCACAAGTTCTTCGAGCAGCTCTTTTTCTGTTCGTCCCCTGATTGAAAGGCATTGTTCCAGGCCATCTGTGTCTTTTATTGATACCAGCATTATCTCGTCCCCGGAGACTTCCGGATTCGGGAAGTGAATGCCGTCTGAACGTGTTTCAATGTCGATTTGCATTCTGCGCAGATCCGCGAAAGTCATGCCGTCAAAAAGTCTTGCCGGGTACATAGTCAGGAATTGCTGCGCCATGTCGCTGAAAACCCTGTATTTTGTTCCTGCCTGGCTGGCCGATGCTCCTGACACCGCCCGCAATGTTTTAAGCGCCTCGTTGTATTCCTTCATGCCGTTGAATGATGCCCGTACCCTGAATGCTCCGTCTCCGGGAAGTGCTTCCAGTTCCGAGGCCATGCCCAGGCAACTGCACAGATCCAGGTCTCCTATGAGTATCCATGGATGGAAAGGAAGAACGATGCGTTGGGTGCTTCCGTCTTTTTCGCGTTTGAAAAGCACAGCTTCACCATTGTCGCCCGGTTCCACTGCGACTATGCAATGCAGTTCGCTTCTTACAAGTTCATTTATTCTTGTCTGCATTGTGTGTCTCCCTGCCTGGGGTTAAATTGTCTATGCGATATTGTGCCAGCAGCTGCAATGCTGATGTGGAAAGCGGTGAGCGGTGGAATCCCAGCACTTTAGTTCCTCTGAATCCGAACATGTTTTCTATCTGCTCCGAAGTGAAACATTGATATATGGGGCATTTGAAGGCATGCAGAAGTTCATTTTTGCTGTTTTCCGATATGTCCTCAGTGACCAGCAGGTAGGCAAGTCTGTTTTTTATCTGCGCAAGCCTGTCTCTTCCGACTTCAACAGTTCTTGCGCGCAGCATAAATGGTGCGAGTTTTTCAAAAGCAAGCATGGAATTACCTCAAATGTATTTTATTTCGCATTGAAGCGGTATGGACGCACGTTTTTTCATTTCTTCCACAAGGTCGAAGACATGCGCGGCGGCTCCCGGATGTCTTTCCCTGTTTACAATCCAGTTGGCATGCTTTTCACTTACCTTGAAGGGACCGGCATTAAGGCACTTGCATCCGGCGTCCTCCAGTATTTTTCCTGCAGGGATTCCGCCGGGAGGATTTTTGAATACGCTTCCTGCCGACCACCAGGATGGGGTTACACTGCGGCGTCTTTCAAGTTCGGCAGATATGCCGGAAAGTTCTTTTGACATGTCGCATTTTTCCAGTTCAAGTGTTGCTGATACAAGGCATACATTATCCGGAACCGGAGAATATCTGTATTTCCATCCTCCGTCGCTGCGGTGCCAGTGCCATTTTTCCCCAGTGTCTATAACGACACCTTCCATTTCAGCGACTATTTCGCATATCTCCATGCCGTTGGCACCTGCGTTCATCTTCAGCATTCCTCCAAGAGTGCCCGGTATGCCAGAAATAGGAACCGCTCCGCCAAGTCCCATTACGGCAATATCTTTGAATATTCGCAAAGCCAGGGCGCCTGTGCTGCATTTGATCATGGAACCGCTGAACTCAATGGAAGGCTTTGGCGGGAGCTTTATGGCCATGCAGCGGCCGTGAACATCGCTTCCCACAATATTTGTACCGGCTCCGATCACTGCGGGGGATAAGCCCCTGTCATGGCATAATGCCAGACATTCCACTATGTCTTCTGTTTTTTCAGGCAGAAGTACATCCACTTCTCCCATGCCGGCATGAAGTGTGCAGAGATTGTACCAAAAGCAAGTTTTCCTGCCGTATCCCATTGGTGCTTCAACTTTCCTCAAAATCAACGCCAAGGGTTCTCAGTTTTTCGCTCAGGGACTCGTAGCCCCTGCGTATCATGTCAATGTTGTTGACTATGGAAGTCCCGTTGGCGCAGCATGCCGCTATTATCATGGCCATTCCCGCCCTGATGTCCGGACTTGTCATTTCAACTCCGTGAAGGTCTGCCGGCCCGGAAATCACGACCCTGTGTGGATCGCATACTATGGTGTTAGCTCCCATGGAGATAAGCTTGTCCACAAAGTACAGCCTGCTTTCAAACATTTTCTCGAAAAAGAGTACAGTACCCTTAGATCTGGTGGCCAGGGCTA
>JAZURH010000265.1:0-8016 GCA_045606125.1 Lentisphaeria bacterium
GTGGCGGGCTGGATGAGGCTGTGGATCTCAGCGGTTTGTTTTTCCCGTCAGGAAATGTTGTGCAGAAGAAAAACTATGATGGACGCATAGAGAAACTTGCTGATTCTGATCCGAATACATATTTTACCGGACCTCTGATTCTTATGGTGGATGCTAACAGCGCCTCTGCTGCAGAGATTATGGCGGCAGCACTTCAGGACATGGGGCGGGCATTGATCGTAGGGGATAGGAGCACCCATGGAAAGGGTACTGTGCAGATTGCCCATAATTACAGGACATCCCGGCTGCCTTTCCTGCAGAAGTCGGCTCCTGATCTGGGCGGAATAAAGATAACAATATCCAAGTTCTACCGCATAAATGGCGGGGCTACCCAGATAAAGGGCGTGATTCCGGACATAGTGTTCCCCTCTCTTCTTGACAATGTCAAGGGCAGGGAAAGCGATGCGGAAAATCCTCTTCCATGGGATGAGATTGCACCTTCCAACTATATGGAGTTCAGATGGCTGCCCTCTATCAAGGATGAATTGAAGACCAGGTCTGAAAAGCGTGTTGCGGCCAGCAAGGATTTCAATAAGTATATTGAGGATATTTCCTTCTGCAAGAAGTTTGACGATGTCAAGGAACTCTCTCTTAATATCGATGAGCGCCGCAAGTATGAAAATGACAGTGACAGGTACAGCAGGATATACAGGGATTACTTTAAGAGGGGACGCAACTATTACAGGCCCCGGAAAGAAAGCAAGAAACCTCTTCCCAGGGATTTTGTCCTTGAGGAGACTTTGAACATAATGGCGGATTGCATAAATATGTCCCGTTGATGCACTTGGATTTTTTGTCCGGCTGCTTGAAAATTTGCAGCATACATTTACTTTTAGTTGTGAAAAAGTGTTTTTTCCGTTGTGAGGAAAGTGTTCAGGTATAATATTGAGAAGGATTTTTTTCAATGAGCAGACAGAATGTGAAATTTGGTACAGACGAGCTGATGGAGCTTGTTGATGTGTTCAATGTATCCGAACTTGCACAGGCCAGGATTCGTGCAATATTGGCGGAAGAGGCCAGCGAGCCGGATGCCGGAGTTTTCTTCCGTTATTACAATCCCCGCAGCAAGACAGTTGAGTTTGAGCGGGAGTTTGCGGCTCATGTGGGCAGCCGTAACGTCCTGGCAGTCAATTCAGGGACCAGTGCACTGATTGCATCTCTGGTTGCTGCTGGTATAGGCCCCGGGGACGAGGTCATCATTCCGGCGTATACATTCTTTGCTACTGCCTCTGCTGTCGTGGTTGCAAAGGCAATTCCCGTTATTTGTGAGATCAACGAATCGCTTACGATGGATCCTGATGCATTCGAGGCTCTTATCGGCCCCCGCACAAAGGCGGTAATACCAGTCCACATGCTGGGAATGCCTTCTGAAATGGACAGGATATGCGAAATTGCCAAAAAGCACAATCTGGTTGTAATCGAAGATACAGCTCAGGCCTGCGGCGGCACCTACAAGGGCAAGTACCTTGGTACCTGGGGCGATTTCGGCTGCATCAGCCTGGATGCCTACAAGGTGATAGGAACCGGCGAAGGCGGTATTCTTATGACTGATAATGACTGGTATTTCACCAGAGCGCAGAGCTATCACGACACGGCAGCCTGCTGGCGTCCCGACCGCTATGGCAAGGAACGTGCAGAAGGCGAACTTTTCTGCGGCGAGAATTACCGTATGAGCGAACTTTCAGCTGCAGTCGGTCTTGCACAGCTCCGCAAGCTTGACTGGATCAACAGCACATGCCGGGCTATTTGCGCTAAGATCAGGGCCAGCGTAAACCTTCCCGCCGGCGTAAAGTGGCAGAAGTCCAATGACGACAACGGCGCCTGCGGATATAATCTGGCACTTACATTTGATGACCAGGACTTCTCCCTCAGGGCACAGCAGAAGGAAATCGTCGGTGGAAATGCTCTGGACAATACAAGGGGTGTGCGTAACTGGCACATGGCCTGGTATTGGGATCACATCATCGAGGAAAAGGCCGCTACAGCAGACGGCTGCCCGTTCTCATGCCCCCGTGCCGCAGGACATCCCCGTTACACCAAGGATTCCTGGCCGAAGACAAAGGACATCATGATGCGCACCGGACTTATCCAGGTGAATCCGTTTATGACAGAGGCTGAAGTAGATGCGATTATAGAAAAGGTCAACAAGGGGCTGGCATCATGCTGAAGATTTGTCCGTTAATAGATTTGTTTTTCAAGGAAGACGACCTGGGTACCAGGGCCGCCAGGATAGCTGACTGCGGATATTCATACGTGGAGACATGGCTTGGGGCAGATCCTGAAGAGCTTAAGAAGATGAACAATGCCGGTATTCAGCTGGTGAGCATAGTTATGAACTTTGCTGACGATGCCCCTGTGGCACCTGTGAATCCGGAAAACAGAAATCGCTTCCTTGAAAGAATGGATGCCATGGCAGACAGTGCACTGGCTGCTGGATGCAGGCAGGGTATTGTGACTGCAGGGCAGCAAGTCGGCGGTCTTTCCCATGAGACGCAGCGCGCCGTGCTTGTGGAGAATCTGGCGGCTGCCGGTGAAATGCTGGCAAAACGGGGTTTCGCAATAAATCTTGAACCCCTGAATACGGAAGTCGACCATGCCGGATATTTTCTTGCATCGCCGGCTGAAGGCGTGGCCATTGTGAAGGAAGTAGGGCTGGATAATGTGAAGATGCTCTATGATATCTACCACATGACCATTATGACCGGAAACCAGATGGAGTTCCTGAAGAACAATATTTCGTGGATAGGTCATTTCCATACAGCTGGTGTGCCCGGTCGACATGAGCCTCTGAACGGGGAGACAAATTATCCCTTCCTTCTGGATGCTGTGGACAAGCTGGGTTATGCCGGCTATGTGGGGCTGGAGTATTTCCCGCTGCTTGAGAGCCGGGAGTCACTTTTGCAAACAGGAAAATACTTTGGTCTGAGATAAATATCCGGATCGATTTTTCAGGCGGACGGTGGTTTGAGCCATCGTCCGTTTTTGTTTTATGAGGCAGTTTCAAAAATAGTGCGTTATTTTTTGAAATTATCTCTTATGAAATACTGTTTGCATTTTGCTTTGTCAACCTTGAAAAACGCTGAATCAATTTTAAATTATAGAGAAACATCAGGTGTTTTGTATAATACATCAAGAGAGCAGGAACATGGCGAACAATCATACCGTTGAAAAAATCGGCGGCACCTCCATGACCAGATTTGGCGAAGTGCTGCATAATGTGATTCTCGGGCACCGTAAACCTGAGGAAATGTACAATCGCATTTTCATTGTTTCGGCATACGGCGGCATAACCAATATGCTGCTTGAAAACAAGAAGAACGGTGCCCCCGGTGTCTATGGAAAGTTTGCTCAGGGAGACAATACCTGGGGCGAGTCACTTGAGCAGGTGCGCGCCAAGATGAAGGAGCTGAACCGCTCCTTCACCATGCTTGGCCTCAATCAGGAAGAGGCCGATGCATTTGTGGATGACAGGATAGACGGCATACGCGAATATCTCCAGCATCTTATGCAGGTGCGCGGATATGGTCTGTTCCAGACAAAGCCTTTCCTCCATGCCACCAGAGAGCTTCTCAGCGCCATAGGCGAGTCCCACAGCGCATTCAACTCAGTCCAGATCCTGAAGAAGAACGGTATCAATGCCGTGCTTGTGGATATGACAGGCTGGAAGCAGAGCGAACTTCTGCCCTTTGACGATATGGTGCGCAAATCCTTTGAGGGAATAGATTTCTCCAAGTGCATGCCCATAGTTACCGGGTATGTTAAGTTTGATGAGGGCATCATGTCCCGTTTCGACCGCGGATACAGCGAGATAACATTCAGCAAGGTTGCTGTTATCACCGGTGCCAGGGAAGGCATAATCCACAAGGAATACCATCTCTGCACAGGTGATCCTGCGCTTATCGGTGTCGATAAGGTAAGGGTTATTGGAAATACGAATTTTGATATTGCCGACCAGCTTTCCGATCTGGACATGGAAGCGATTCACTCAAAGGCTTCCAAGGAAATGGAGTATCAGGGAATACCTATTCGCGTGAAGAACGCATTTGATCCCGAGCATCCGGGCACGGTCATATGCAATGACTATGTGTCTCCCATTCCCAGAGTCGAGATGATATGCGGCAGAAATGATATTGAAGCCATTGAAGTCATGGATCCGGAGATGGTTAGCAGGGTCGGGTATGACTATCATCTGCTTCAGAGTCTTGTAGACACTGACATCAGTTATGTGGCCAAGAATACCAATGCCAATACCATCACTCATTTCATCCCCCAGAAGAACCGCAGGCTGGACGAGTGCGTTGAGCTTATAATCAAGCGTCTTCCCACTGCTACGGTGCGCCGTTTCCCGGTAGCGCTGGTTTCAGTGATCGGCAGCAATATGTCCATACCCGGATTCCTTTCAAAGGCATCTGATGCACTTCGCCTGGCTAAGATAAATGTTCTTGCTCTTTCCCAGTCTACGCGACAGGTCAATATGCAGTTCATAGTTGAGCGCAAGAACTTTGAGATCGCACAGCAGGTCCTTCACAAGACCTTTGTCGAGGATGCGGCGGAAGAACCCGGCGCCTTGTACTGACATTTTTGTACGGATGGCTTCTATGCCGTCCCAGACGGCATGGAGTTGCGCCTGAAATGGTGCTCCGTGCCGTTTTTTTTATTTCAATGCCTGACATCATATATAGCGACAATCACCTACTGTGCCTTGACAAGCCCGGCGGTCTGCTCAGTCAGCCCTCCGGAACATCCAGGGATTCTCTGGAGAGCCAGGGCAGGGAATGGATAAGGCAGCAGACCGGCAAGACCGGGAACATATTTCTTGAGGCAGTCCACAGGATAGATGCGGCGGCCTGCGGGGTGGTTCTCTTTGCCAGGACCAGCAAGGCCTTGTCCCGTCTGAATGCGGCTGTGCGTGAAGGACGCTGCAGCAAAGAGTATCGTGTTCTGGTGGAGGGCAGGATGAAGGTGCACAGGGCTGAGCTGCGAAATATGATGCTTCATTGTGGTCATCACGCCGAGATAGTACGCCCGGGTACTTCCGGAGCCAAAGAGGCTCACCTTGAGTATGAAGTGCTTGAGGAGGATGGAGGCTGTTCTCTGCTGAAGGTGATGCTGGGCAGTGGACGCTATCATCAGATACGGGCCCAGTTGTCCTTTGCGGGGCATCCAGTCGTGGGGGATGTCAGATACGGATCAAAACTTCGATACCGGGGCAATGGAGCCATTGCGCTTCAGCATTATTGTCTTACACTGGCTCATCCTGTTGGAGGGGCCGAAATGATATTTCAATCACAAATAGGGCTGGTTTGAATATTATGGACATAGCAGAGATCATTTCTTACGCAGGCGGAGAACCTTCCAGTTTGGAGAATCTGGATTATCTTTGGGCCGAAAGCGAGGCTTCATTTCCTGAAGACGGCATATTTTTCCTGCGGGACGAGGTATGGCGCCGCGCCTTTGAATACTGTGATATTCCGGCCGAGTTTGAGGAAAAGATCAGTACTCTTGTTTCAATGGTAAAGAAGGATGAGAAACTGCAGCACATGCTGTGGAATGTGTACTGGCGCCAGAAAGGTCCGGATCTCAAGGACAAG
Organism: Lentisphaeria bacterium; assembly: GCA_045606125.1. Classification (GTDB taxonomy): domain Bacteria; phylum Verrucomicrobiota; class Lentisphaeria; order Oligosphaerales; family Oligosphaeraceae; genus RGIG3456. The sequence goes on from JAZURH010000265.1 coordinate 5,631, forward strand.
AAAGCTGTTGGAAATTGGCCTGAGCCAGTCACGCTGGGCGAACTCGGGCATTTCTTCTATCTTCTTCCTCTTTTTGCAATTGCAGATGCCGTGATAAAACAGCACAGGGAACGCTCGATTCCGGATAAGATTACCAGGGATACATTGACAAAAGTAGGTGAAGGTATTACCGGGACTAACATGAGGGATTATGGTTATCCCGGCATCAGGAGCAGCAGAATAGGGTGGTTTGCATTCTACAGGGACGAACCCTATGTGAAGCTTGGGCGTTTGGAGTTCTGGGTGCAGAAAGGGTTCTATTACAAGTGCTATGCGTACAGAAATGCGGCAACAGGCGATACAGTTGTGTTCCCTCCCGATGGAACAAGGTTCACCATGCAGGGGGACACTCTTGAAAACGATCCGCCGGAAAAAATGCCTTTCTGGACAAGCCGCTACAATGATGACGGAAATGTCGTTACAGGTACTCCCTACTCCCCCCGCGGGTATGCGGTGAACAGGACTATTTCTCTGGACCTTCGTGAATGGAAGTGCATTTTCGAGCCGGAGAATACATATTATGCCCAGCTCCATATTCCGGCCGGCGGCAATATGACTCCGGAGGCCTGTCGTGAATCTCTGGCTCAGGTAAGACCCTTCTTCAAAAAATACTATGGGATAGATGTCTCGTCAGTCATGACCACATCATGGATATTCGGTTCACAATTGTGGCAGATTCTTCCTGAAAAATCAAATCTTCTTGATTTCCAGAGAAATATCTACTGCTTGCCCATGGGATATAACCAGCCTGAAATCGGAATGTTCTTTATATTTCCATCGACAAAGCCTTTTGATTGGCGTACAGCTCCCACGGACAACAATCTGCGGCGCAGCATAGTCAGTTATTTGCGCAGTGGCGGTCAGTGGAAGGGCGGCGCAATGCTGTATGTTCTTGACGACCTTGATACCTATGGCAGCGGAATATACAGAAAGCGCTGGGATGCCGGTATAAACTCATGGGTTGTGTAAAATCATATAAAACAGACGGGTGGCAATGTCTTACTGGTGATGGCAGTGGGCTGCGTCCCGATGATTACATCCGCGGCGGTCAGGAGATCGTGCGCTACGCCAATCGGGTCATTATTCGTTTTGACATGCAGGACTCCGGCGTTGTCTATGCAAAATGGCTTTACCCTCAGCGTGATCCTTTTTTCAAAGCGGCAGCATCCTGGTGCAAGCGCCTTTTACGCGGCCCCCGGGTAAGACATATCTTTAATATCCATCAGGATATGCAGGAAAACGGGATAGGCTGCGCCGCACCTTTGCTTGCTGCCTGGCGTTTTCCGGGTATGACTGAACTTTTTGTCTGTTCAGAAGTCGCTGCTCCTCAGGTGTGCTGGCTTCTTGGAGAAGCGGATGAATCCGGTTGCCGCCGGCTGCTTGCTCTGGCAGCTGCCGGCATGAGAAAACTTCACCGTGCCGGATTTATACATGGGGATGCGGTTCCCGGAAACATGTGCCTGGCTGAGGACGGAGAAATATTTTGGTTGGATAATGACCGGACAAGGCGCAGTTCAAGCAGAAATCTGGCATTGCGCAATGTAGTGCAGTTTTGTTCAAGGTTGTTCAGATACTGTTCTTTCCGGATGGCACCTGATATTTTTGTAGAGGAATATTGCGGAAATGATTTTGCGCCGGAGGATATTGAAAGATTGCGCAGGCGGGTTACTGCCAGGATAGAGCAGATACAGAAGGAGATAGACAAAAAAAAGCGCAATTCTAAATCGAGATAATTTTAAAAACTGTCATAGAAAAGCGCGTTTACATGAACATATTGGCGTTGGCTGCATATTTCACCGTGTGAAAGTGCGATTTCGAGCCGTTGCCTTAGCCATGGTGCCTCTCTTCCTGCGTATTTTGCACTATTTTTGAAATTACCTTATGAAAAAACTCTTTTTTCTTTTCTTCGATAGAAAATGCCGGAGCATGTGGCATATTAAAAGGAGAAATCTTAGTTAGCAGGGCTTCTAATATAACTGGAGACATTTAAATGAAAAAGTACGCCAGGACTCACGAGTGGGTTGAAATTGAAAACGGTATTGCCACTGTGGGAATATCGCAGTTCGCAGCTGATGAAATGAACGACCTGACTTATGTTGAACTTCCGGATAAGGGACGCAGTTTTGCCGCCGGGGAAGGATTCGGTTCTGTTGAATCAGTCAAGGCCGCAAGTGAGATTTTCGCACCTGTTGCCGGTACAGTGTCCGAAGTCAATGCGGCTCTGGAGACCGATTCGGAAATGGTAAACAGGGATGCTGAAGGCGACGGCTGGATAATGAAGATGTCAGACATTGATGAGGCGAATCTGGACAATCTCATGACAAAGGAAGAATATCTTGAGTTTGTC
>JAZURH010000266.1:0-10237 GCA_045606125.1 Lentisphaeria bacterium
CGCTTGGCCTCCGACTTAGGCAGGATTGCTGGAAGGACTTCTGATGGGTACAGTGGACAGGGAGGACTACAGAAAGTTTGCAGCTTCAAGGTTTGAAAGACTTGTCAACAAGTACTTTTATTCCGGAAATTGAAGCAGAAATTGATACATCGCAGAAAAAAATAATACATAACTTGCTTGACAAAAATGTAAAGGAGATTATTATTTTTGTCGAAATTGTCAGTTTTTGTCGTTTTAAAACAGGAGAAAAACATGATTCTTACATTGAAGGAACTTGCTGAACACCTGAAATTGAATGACCGCACGGTTCTGCGCATGCTTAAGAACGGCCAGATCGAGGGAGCAAAGGTAGGTGGACAGTGGCGCTTTAACGGAAGCCAGATAGATAAGATTTTCTTCCAGCAGCCAGTCAATGATGACGATGTGCCGTTGGAGCAGCTTACTCATTCACGTTTTGAGATACCGATCAGCCGCCTTATCAACGATCAGCGCATTTTTCTTGATATGAAGGCAACTAATGTTGATGAAGTGATTGACGAACTTACTGTTCCTTCACTTTTCAATACACTCGTCCTTGATATCAAGGATCTCAGGGACAAGTGCAAGTCCCGCGAGAATCTTCTGAGCACTGGCGTCGGAAATGGAATTGCCGTTCCCCATCCCAGGGATCCCATTTCATCTCTCCGTGCATCGGGATGCGTGGTTATCGGCCGTTCCAAGGCTGGTGTAGACTACAATGCAGCTGATGGCAAGCCTGTCAACTATTTCTTCCTTATCTGCTCTCAGACAATAGAGCTTCATCTTCATCTTATGGGCAAGGTTTCCAATCTGGTCAGGGATGATGCTTTCATGAAGGTGATGAAGAGCGCCAAGGAACCTCAGGAAATCATGACTGCTATCATGGCTCATGAACGTTCCGAATTCCTCAAGTCATCTGATGATTCCGATGATTGATGCATGATAAGGATATGTGCTCCGGAGATATTTAATGCTTTCCGGGGCATATTTCCATGTTTTTGCTGAAAATTCTGCATAAGAATTGCAAAAAAAGCGTATCTGCAGTTTGAAAAAAAGTGTAACAGCTGTATCTTATACAGCGTTTTCAAGATAGCAATTGCGCGCGTAGTTCAGTTGGTTAGAACGCTACTTTCACACGGTAGAGGTCACTGGTTCGAATCCAGTCGCGCGCACCATTTTTTAATCCCCTTAACTGCCTTATTTTCAGGCAGTTAAGGGGATTTTTTTGTTTCCGAAATTTTCGAATAAATGTTAAGTAGGGAAATACCATGCTATATATAAAATTTGCTAATAATTTGCTAATAAGATTTTAGATAGTTTTATTGCTAAAAATAATCATTGGGACAGCAGTGGCTTGAAGTCGTAGAAGCGCTGCTGATGCCAAGGTGTTTATATAGATGCACATATCGATGATATTTTTGAAATTGTCTTGCCTGTTAAAGATAATTCTATAAAACACGGATTGGACTTGAAGGTAACGGCATAAGGGTTACTTTATATCGTTTTTGTGCCGGATGTAAAAAATGGCGATCAGTGATTGAGCCGATATTTGTCAGCAGCCGTTTTTTTATGGGCGCGATATTTGATTACGGGGCTTGTGTCGCCGTAGATACTATAATGATCAAGGAAGATAAAATGAAGATTGCAGTCTGCATAAAGCAGGTTCCAGGTACTTCCCAGGTTGAAATAGACCCGGTGACAGGTGTGCTCAAACGGGATGGTGTTGAGTCCAAGATGAATCCATACGACTTGTATGCCATTGAAACGGCATTGAGGCTTAAGCAGCAGTACGGTGCAGAATTGACTGTGCTTACAATGGGACCCCCGCAGGCGAAAGCCGTGATCACAGAGGCGTTCATGATGGGTGCTGATCATGGATTTCTGCTTTCTGACCGAAGATTTGGCGGTGCTGATGTGCTGGCCACTTCATACGCAATATCCCAGGGAATACGGGCAGCCGGAAACTTTGATCTTATAATCTGTGGAAAGCAGACGACAGATGGCGATACGGCACAGGTGGGTGCGGAACTGGCGGAGTTTCTTGGAATTGCCCATGCGGCGAATGTATGCCGCGTGCACGGTATTGAAGACGGTGGTCTGAAAGTTGATCTTGACACGCCTTTGCAGGTGCATACCGCAAAGATCAGTTTCCCCTGTCTTATAACAGTCGAAAAGGGAATATACGAGCCGAGGCTGCCGTCCTACAGGCTTAAGCTGGCAACTGCCGACAGGGAAGTGAAGGTATTGTCTCTGGATGACATGGAAGACAGGGATCCATCACATTACGGACTCAATGGATCCCCTACGCAGGTCAAAAGGATATTTCCTCCCGAACATTCAAATACCCGTGAAACATGGGAAGGAGAATCGCAGGAACTTGCGGAACGCATGTTTGCTTTTCTCAGGGACAACAAACATCTTCAGCAGTTGAGGTGAAATATGCCGCACATTGAAATACATCAGGAAAAGGCAGCCGGCCGCCAGAAGGAACTTGCCGCGATTTGTCCGTTCGGGGCCATTGACTATGCAGATGGCAAACTTTCCATCAGTGCAGCTTGCCGCATGTGCAGGCTCTGCATAAAGAAAGGCGAGGGAGTGTTCGAATATGTTGATGATGCCGCAACGGGAGTTGATAAGTCGGAATGGAAGGGAATAGCCGTTGTAGCTGAAATGGCAGGCAATGAAGTTCATCCGATCACTTTTGAACTTCTGGGAAAAGCCCGGGAACTGGCGGACAAAGTCGGATATCCGGTGTACTGCCTTCTTATGGGGCATGGAGTTTCTTCCAAGGCCGAACAGCTTCTTGAATACGGTGCAGATGAGGTATTTGTATATGACCGTATGGAATTGAAACATTTCAGGATAGAGCCTTATGCGGCGGTAATGGAGGATTTCATCTCCAGTGTAAAGCCGTCTTCAGTTCTTGTTGGTGGAACTCAGTCAGGCCGTTCCCTTGCTCCCCGTGTCGCAGCCCGTTTCAGGACCGGGCTTACCGCCGACTGCACCAGGCTGGATATTTCCAAAAGCACTGATCTTGACCAGATACGTCCAGCCTACGGTGGAAATATCATGGCCCATATCAATACTCCAAGGCACAGACCCCAGTTTGCGACAGTAAGATACAAGATATTCTCCATACCGGAAAGAAAGCAGAATCCGGCAGGAAAGGTGAATATATGCTCTGTTTCCGATGAAAAAATGGCATCTGCCATAGAAATACTTGAGACCCGCGACAAAGTAATGGAAAAAGGCATAGAGGAGGCGGAAGTTCTCGTCGTGGCTGGACGCGGAATAAAGAAGGCAGAGGATTTGGATATGCTTCGCGAACTTGCTGAACTTCTCGGTGGAAAACTGGCATGTACAAGGGCTTTGGTGGAGGCCGGATGGCTTAACGCAAGATGCCAGATAGGACTCAGCGGAAGGACTGTAAAGCCCAGACTTCTTATTGCATGCGGTGTTTCAGGAGCCATTCAGTTTGTGGCTGGGATGAATGGTGCTGAAAAGATTATAGCAATAAACACAGATGAGAATGCTCCTATTTTCAATGTGGCGCATATTTGCCTGAAAGGGGATATCTATAAGATAGTACCCGAACTTGTCAATCAGATCAGGACATCAAGAGGGGAGGCACAGTTATGTCTGTAACATATAAGTCTTTTGACAGCGGTGATTTGGAGGCATTGAGGAAAATCTGCGGTACCGAACGGGTCATTCCAGGTGACTGCATAGGTGATGACTATACCCATGACGAACTTTCTGGCATCTGCAGCAGGCCCGATGTTCTGGTGCGTGCCACATCCACGGAAGAAGTCTCAAATGTGATGAAATATGCAAGCGCCAATGGAATACCAGTGACACCCAGAGGGGCCGGTACCGGTCTGGTTGGAGGTTCGGTGGCCATCCATGGCGGCATCATGCTCGATCTGACTCTTATGAATCATTTCCTTGAACTTGATGCGGAGAACATGACATTGACCCTGGAGCCCGGCGTACTGCTTATGGATGTGGGAAAATATGTGGAGGCCTCCGGGCTTTTCTATCCACCGGACCCGGGGGAGAAAACAGCTACAATAGGCGGAAACATCAATACAAATGCAGGCGGCATGAGGGCCGTCAAGTATGGTGTCACCAGAGATTATGTAAGGGGACTGGAAGTAGTCCTTCCGAATGGCAATGTGGTGGAACTTGGCGGAAAGGTTGTTAAGAACAGTTCCGGCTACAGCCTGAAAGATCTGATAGTCGGCTCCGAAGGTACTCTCGGAATTGTGACAAAGGCCATACTCCGTCTTTTGCCGCTTCCTAAATACAAGCTCAGTTTGCTGGTGCCGTTTCCCGATCTGCCTTCTGCGATAAAGGCGGTTCCCGATGTTATCCGGGCAAGTTCTATTCCAACTGCCGTGGAATTCATGGAGAGGGAAGTCATACTTGCTGCAGAGGAGTTCCTTGCCAGAAAGTTTCCGGATAATAGTTCGGATGCCTATCTGCTGTTGACATACGATGGCGCAAGTAAGGAGGAAGTGGACATTGCCTGGGAGGAGGCAGCCGGGATCTGCCTTAAATGCGGAGCTTTGGATGTGTTCATATCCAACACCCAGGAACGCAATGAGTCCATCTGGGCGGCAAGAGGTGCCTTCCTGGAGGCCATCAAGGCATCGACTACCGAGATGGATGAATGCGATGTGGTGGTTCCGCGCAGAAATGTGGCGGAGTTCGTTCTGTTTTCCCATGCACTGCAGAAGAAACATAATGTGCGCATACGCTCATTTGGTCATGCCGGGGACGGAAATCTTCATATATATGTCCTCCGGGATGAACTTGGCGAAGAACCATGGCAGGAAAAACTGAATGCCGTCTTCGATGATCTTTATGCCAAGGCCAGGGAACTGGGTGGCAAGGTAAGCGGTGAACATGGCATAGGCTATGCAAAGAAGCCTTATCTTTCCGAATCACTTGGAGAAGATGAAAGAGCTCTTATGATGGGTATAAAGAGAACATTCGATCCGGACGGAATACTCAACCCCGGAAAGTTGTTCGCTCTGCAGTCATGATTTTGGCATAAGACAGCCCTGCATGGATTTTTCAATGGTCCATGCAGGGCTGTTTTTATTTGCAGATGTTTTCCGCTCTCAGTATGTACATGTCCTGTTCGGATTTGTCCATTTCAGTGAAGCGTACATTCCATCCGCAGACTCTTATCTGCAATCCCTGGTGTTTTTCAGGGTTCTTCTGGGCATCCCGCAATTCTTCAGCATCGGAAATGTTGAAATGTATTGCAGCGCCTCCTCCAGCAAAATATACTCTTATTAGCCTGCGCCAGGCATCCAGTCCTTCCGCTCCCTGTACTGCGCCTGGGTGCATCATGACATCCAGGGGGAAGTCAGCCGGAAATGAGGCGGCGTCAATGGTAAGTGCGGAGCGTATCAGCGCAGTGACTCCTTTTCTGTCCGCTCCCATTGCAGGAGAGGCATTCTTTGACATTTCCTCGCCGGCAAAGCGCCCGTCGGGTGTAGCACCTGTTTTTTTGCCTTCTTCGATGAACTGCTTGGCGCAATGGATGGATGCCTTCCATGAACCTCCTCTTGCATTGGGGCGCCCGTTTACCTTGAAGCCTGCGCTTCGTGACAGCATTTGTGCAAAGCGGTCCACCTTGGGGATGCCGTTGCCGTATCTGCTGTCGAATGCAAGTATTTTTCTGTGAAGTTCCTCATGGCCCTGCCAGTTTGCGTTCAGCGCCGCCGCCATTTCCTCAAGAGTTGTTTCCTTTTTATCGTATACCATTTCCTCTATCACAGCCAGTGCATCCACTGCAGAGCCCAGACCTGTGAAAAGCAGCGATGAACTGTTGTAGTCGCTGCCATTGAAGAAGGCATCGCGTCCGGAATTGATGCTGGACGGAACGGTGGCGGACAGCACATTTGCCGGGTTTATCCTGTCAAGTTTGGCCTCGAAGTCGTTTACCACTGATATGTTTGAGTCTATAATCCAGAACATTTCCTTTATGTACAGCTTATAGAAATCATCAAATGTCTCAAGTGATGACAGTGGGGGAACATTTACTCCGATTTCAGTTCCGGTCAAAATGTCCTTTCCATTGTTGAATATAAGTTCGAATGGCTTCAGCATATTGACGTGCCCGACTCCCGTGCCGTTGGAATGGGTCTTTCCATGACAGCCGAATTCATAACAGCCTGATATGTAGCATGTGCGCGCTTCTTCTTCGGTCAGTCCCTGAGAAGTCATCATGTGCCTGATGCTTTCTTCCCCGACAAGCACAAGGCTCTGGTGTTTGTCTCTTATAAGCGCCGTGACCCTGTCTATGAAGTCATCCGGTGTGTTTTTTGCTATCTTGATCTGGATCTTGGGCGTAGGCAGGTGAAGCTTTTCCGCTTCGTCCAGTATGAAATGTGTCAGATGGTTTATCTGTGTGCTGCCGTCACTGTTTGTGCCTCCGAGGTAAACGGGCTGCCCCCAGTAGTTGTCAATGGATCCCCACTGCATGAAGAAATGATCGAAGATCTCTCTCATTTGCGCATCAGTGAAAGTGCCGTTCTGCAGGTCTCTGTCGTAGTATGGTGTGAGCATCTTGTCCAGATTGCCGAGTGTACGTACCTGCATGTGATCGATGTATTCGCTGAACATATAGTATATGTATATCAACTGCAGGACATCCAGGAAGTTTTGGGGCGGGCCGTCATGCAGCCTTTGAAGTGAAGAGGCCACCATGTCGCATCTTGGATTTGATTTGGACTTTGCCCGTTCTATGAATCGCTCCAGCATGGAGAGCATGGCTTCGTAGGTGATGCGTATTCCTTCGTAGAAAGCTTCACTGTTTTCGTTGAGAGTGCCGTTTTTAATGTGCATGTCACGGCATTCCATTGCTTTCTCCAGTATTCCGGGAAAACCGTATTCCAGTAATCTGTTCCATTCCGGGACCGAATGATCAAAGTCAATCCATATATGGGATGCCCCTGTGCTTGTCAAGGCATTCCACAGTTCCTTTTGGCCAAAATTCACTTTGTTTCTGATTTTTCCAAGGAATGGACTCATTACGCTTGGACGCCTTTCCCGGCAGCCGAATGTGGGAAAGAAATCCCTGGGATCTACTTCTATCCGGATGTTTTCAGTGATGTATTTGAATGCCATGGCTTTAAGCACAGGAATGGGTCTGTCCATATCGGCAAAATCCATGGCATTGCGTGATATGGTTTCAATATCCAGTCCTGTTGAGGGATCAAGTTCCAGACTGCGGAATTTTTTCCAGAGGTATTCCTCATCCTGCTGATATGTTCCAAAGATCATGTTGTTCTCCCTGAAGTTGCTATTTTAATGAGTTTATTGCATTAAGACCGAATGCACGCAGTTTTTCTGCGCAAAGTTCAAGTTCATCTCCTGTTGGCGAAGGTGCATCCGGCATTGTATCTTCATGTCCTATTGCCCTGAACTTTGATCTGGCCAGGGAATGGTATGCAAGCAGCCGAACTGCCGTGATATTATGCAGTCCTGCAAGAAAATTACCTGCATCGGTTATATCCTGTATTGACATGTTGAGTCCCGGTATCATTATCATTCTTATCTCTATGTCTTTGTCTGTTCTGTCAAGTCTGACAAGATTTTCCAGTATGAGTTCATTTCCTGCGCCTGTAAAGCTTTTGTGTTTTTTTGAATCTGCGCATTTGAAGTCGTAGAGAAATAAATCCGTATGCGGCAGAATGTTTTCGAAGGCATTCCACTGCACGTGTCCGCAGGTGTCGACTGCACAATGTATTCCTTCCTGTTTCATTTCGGCCAGAAGTTCCGCGCAGAACTTACTTTGCATAAGCGGCTCCCCGCCGGAAATTGTTATTCCACCTCCATCGGTATAGAATATACGGTCTTCAAGGAGGATTGCGGAAGCCTGCCCGACAGTGATGGATTTGCCGAAGAGTTCCAAGGCACCGGACGGACAGACTGTTTCGCATTTTCCGCATTTAACGCATTTTTCCCGTTTGAGGATGTGGGCCCCGTCAAGAATCGAATGGCAATCGCACAGGGCAGCGCATTTGCCGCATGCCGTGCATTTTGCATAGTGTATGGCAAGTTCCGGTTCAAGCCACCGGCTTTCCGGATTGTGGCACCAGATGCACCGCAGGGGACAGCCCTTAAGAAAAAGTGTGGTGCGTATTCCCGGACCGTCATGTACGGCGAAATGTTTCACGGCTATGTGATTTGCCATTTCCATTGCTGTTGTGCTTAAAACATCTGCATGATCATTTTATTTTTATCTGCATAAAATATCATATATATTCATAAAAGTTAATGGCAAAAACAATAATATATTTGGCATTTTGTGATATTAAGCTAAATTTTCCACAAATTTTAGGAAAGGAGCGCTGAGTATGAAACATAGGATCAGAAACCGTCCGGATCTGATGGCAATATTCAACAAGGCAGCTTTTACTCTGAGACATTATGCCATGGGATGCTTTCCTGTTTCAAACCGGGAACCAGCTGCGCTTCCGGTCAACAGAATGTTCTTCCCTATAAGCAATCCGGGCGGGGAGTTAAATTTCATGGCCGATAGAAGCCGCAGATATGTTCTTGTCCCCGGAAACATGTATTTTATTCCGGCGTTTCTTCCGGCCGTTGTGTCACTTGATGAAAACCTGTTCTTTCTTTCTATTCAGGCAAATATGGAACTTTTTCCGGGCGTGGAGCTTTTTTCCGGATGTTCCAGAATGCTTGAAGTGCCAATTGGAAATGAACTTGAAATGCTGCGTAGTTTTTTTGAGTCTGAAAGCGGAAATGCACATGTCAATGCGGTAAGGGCAGGGGCTCTTGCATTTAATATTCTTGCTTCGACTCTTGAGCATTATCCCGCATCGGAGTTCTGGAATGCTCTGGCGCTGAAGGAATACGGCGAACTTACGGAATATCTGGAAAAGCATGGAAATGCGGGAACATCTGTGGCTGAACTTGCAAGGGCAAGGAATGAATCAAGAGAGCATTTCACCAGACGATTCATTGCACGGACGGGCATAACCCCGAAACAGCTTATAGACAGATTTGTGATAGGACGATGCCTGACTCTTATTAATCAGGGATTGTCTTTCAAGGAAATAGCATCGCTTCTAATGTTCAGGGACGAATATGCACTGTCACGATATTTCAAGCGAAACATGGGGGAACCTCCCAAAATATGGCGGCAGAGACAATTTCCCCCGGGTATATTGTAAAATCACATCTGAATGCCGGGAGGGGGCATTGAATTGAAGCGCTCCGTTTTTTATCTGGTGGCAGACGCGCTCCGGAAAGCTGCTATGTATTCCTGATTGCCGTTGGGACCGAGGACAGGGGAGGGCACCGTGCCGACATGACGCCATCCAAGCTCGTTCAATGCAAATGCGATGATTTTTTCAACGCATTTCCGGCGCACTTCATCGCTCCGCACTACTCCGCCGGAACCTATGTCCTTTCTATCCGCCTCAAACTGGGGTTTTATCAGCAGCATTGCAACAAAATCACAAGCCAACAACGGAAGGCAGGGCTTAAGCACTTTTGTCAGGGATATGAATGACAAATCACCGGTCAGAACCTCTATTTTGTCTGGAATTATATCCGTATTCAATGATTTTGCATTTGTCTGTTCCAGGGACACAACCCGCGGATCCTTCCGCAGGGACGGATGGAGCTGATCGGTTCCCACATCCACAGCGTATACTTTTGACGCACCATGCCTGAGAAGCACATCTGTAAAACCGCCGGTGGAAGCTCCCAGGTCAAGGGCAGTCTTCCCCTGTATTTCCGGAGCGAATGCCTCTATGGCTGCCAGAAGCTTGCCAGCCCCTCTGCTGACATACAGCGGCTCTTCCCCCGAAATTGCCAGAACTGCATCCCGGGAAAGAAACTGTCCCGGCTTGCGCACTGTCACTCCGTCTGCCGTAACCCGTCCTTCCTTTATCAGCTGCTGGGCTGCCGAACGGCTTCTTGCCAGCCCGCTGGACGCCAGGAGTTCGTCCGCCCTTGTTTTGTCATACAGGCTCATTTACATCCACTTAGACACTGAATCCACGGCAAGCTTGGGAACATGCAGTGTATCCTGTTCATCCAGATAGTATTTCACATTTTCCGGAGAAGTTACATCCTCTGTGACTGGTTTTTCATCCGGTTTTCCCAGAGCCACCACATATATAAGGCTGCGGCTTTCATCAATGCCGAGCAGCTTTTCAACAGCTGGAATATC
>JAZURH010000267.1:0-7779 GCA_045606125.1 Lentisphaeria bacterium
AATCACCTGTTTTAAGTATTTTTCCCGTTTGAATTGCATATCACCTATCTCCGTGTTCAGTCGGAACCTGGTCGATTCCTTGAGTTACTTTAGAACAAATATACATCATCATATGGAAAAAATCAAGCGCACAGTCGAAACTTGGTCAAAAAAAGCTACTAAATTTCGACTGAGTCAGGTGTTGTGGACGACTGACACTGCCAGCAACTGCTGTGTATTCTGAGTTATTCTAAATAAACGTGAAGCGATTTTCAGAATTTTATTTCACAGCCAAATTCTGAGTTTTTAAGCTCAAAATGCGGTTCAGAATGGTGGGGAAGATAAAAATTTCAGCCGCCATTTTTTTTATCCTCCTTTTAATCTTGCTGAAAAAAATCATCCTTGCTATTATTTTGTAAAACTCGTTGACTCAAAGGGTTTTACAACATTTCTGCCAGTGTGTAAGAAACACACTCAGACTCTGAAATCAGACCGTTTTGCGTTGGATTTTGTCTGAAATCTGTCTGAATTCTGACTTTTTCTGGGAAGTGTAAAAATCAAGGTTCTTTTTGTAAGTGCTTGATTATTAACAACGTCTTGTGTTTGTATCTAACGAGCAATGGGGGAGATACGAAAACGGGTCAAGTTTCTATCTGTCCCCATTTTTGTCTGGAAAATTTAAAAAAACAGAAGTACTGATACCTTTTTTATGGTTGGGAGTGCATTATGTAAATATGCGTGGTGTTCCAACAAAACGTTTTCAAATCCACGTTAAGAGGCATTGCCGAAAATTTGAACAAACAGCCAGGTCAAAAACGCTTCCCGCGATTATATTTATTATTGTTGCAGCATTTGCAGAATTCGTGGGGAGTTCAGAAAAGTTTTTCTTCGCTGAACGATCCTCTTTGTGAATTTGATAATATGCAAAATTTGTTGACGAACAATTGAGTTTGAAGAAATGCATCCATGTTCTATTTTTTTGAAAGCACTACCAATCAAAACATAAGGAGAGCACGGATGCAGCAAAAGATTGACATGGATTTACTGATTTGCAACTCAGAAGACAATATATCGCCGGACGAAATCATCCGGGCTCTCTTCTGTCTATGAAAACAAGGCTTTCGCCGGAATAATCCTGAAGCGGCATACAAATCCGGAATAATGGCGAAAGTACTGGTAACGGAGAAATCAGCCCAACGGAAAAGTCATGGCCTTCGTCCAAAACTACCGCTGTTCATCAACAAATTTTGCACTTTAACAAACCAAAAAATTGACATGAAAAAAATACCCTCGATTAAACAGTACTCAGGCGGCAGCCTTCATGAAGTTCCTCTGACAGCAGTAAAGGTAAACAGTTTTCTGCGGGAGTTTCTTGATCGTCAATGCAACGGTCTTTCCGGCAACTTTCGCAAGCAGAAATACCCATTTGACTCCTGCTTGTGGCAGGGAGTGATCAAAGCCGGTTTCTGGGAACTGGATTACAAAGGACTTCCAAGACCTATACCCGGTCCCAACCGCTGGTGGCCCTACGAACAAACAGGATATCTGCTTGATGGATTGTTTCGTCTGGGAACCTTGACAGAAAACAGAGATATGATCAGTCTCTTTGAAGATAATCTGGACTATCTGATCACACATGCGGTGGACGGCAGACTGGCAGGTAAATGCTATGGCTATGAATCCGAATGGCCCATGGGAGTGTTTTTCAAGGGTGTTTCCGCCTATCTGGACTGCCATGATGCCCCGGAAGTGAAAGCCGCATTTCAAAAACATTATCACATGGTATCCGTAGAGGAACTGGGCAACGGCAGCCGAAATGTAACAAATATCGAAGGCCTGCTCTCCATGGCGGCACGCTGCAATGATGCCGAATTGCGTGAAAAGGCCTTTGAAGTCTACAGGCAATTCAGCAAGAGCTATGATCCGGTCAATGCTCCATACGCCGGTTTCCCCATTGAAAAAATGGAAACGCTTCCCAATGTAGTCTATCATGGCGTAACTCTTTGCGAAGAAATCAAACTGCCGGTCATGCTCTATCTGGCAGGCGGGGACAGGCGCTATTGGGATGCCGCTCAAAGGGCATGGGATCTGACAATGAGAATTCACGGTTCAATTCCCGGAGTTCCCGGATCGGTAGAGCATGGTTTCGGCAGAGATCCGGAGTTCGGCTACGAAACATGCGTTATTTCAGATGCATTATATTCACTTGGATATTTCATCATGGCTGGCGGAGGCGCCGGCTATGCAGATCAGGCAGAAAAGATCGCATACAATGCCCTGCCGGGGGCAGTGACAGGTAATTTCTCCGCCTTGCAGTATTTTTCTGCACCAAATCAGGTACTGGCGACTCCCTTCTCCCAGCTTACCAGTTTTCTTTATGGATCCGCCCCCCTGCGTCAGTACAGGCCGGACCACTTTGCAGCATGCTGCCCGGGCAATGTGCATCGTGCAATGCCAAACTTCATTTCAAGAATGTGGATGCTTGATAAAAACGATGTTCCTGCGGCAGTCTGCTATGGGCCGTCAGAATATTCTGGCGTTTTCAACGGTGCAAAATACACAATTTCCGAAAAGACGGAATATCCCTTCGGGGAAAAAATAGAGTTCATATTCTCTGTTTCCAATAATGCAGAGATACCCTTCATCTTCCGTATTCCCGCATGGTGTGAAAATGCAGGGGCATCATTCAATGGCCATCCTCTGACTCTGACGCAGAACGGCTTTGTACAGATGGAAGGCATTGCCGACGGCGACAGGCTGACACTGTCCCTGCCCATGGAAACAAAACAATGCGCTGAAAGGAACTGGAGCCACTTTGAACGCGGAGCGCTGGTATACACCCTTCCAGTGAAGCATTCCACCGTAAAAGAGGATCCGGAAGAACGCTTCACTCCCCTTTCCATGGAACCGCAGACGCCGTGGAACTACGCCATCGCACCGAATGCTCCCGTCAAAGAAATCGCTGTAAAAAACAATGGAGCGTATCCCTATGATGAACCGCCAATGATCCTGGAAGTACCAGCAAGAAAAGTCATCGGTGCATTTGCTGAACTTGATCAGGAACGCTATACGCCGAGAGTGCCTCTCTTCTGCAAAACATCGGATGAAACTGAAACTGTCCGCCTGGTACCCATGGGAGCCACCGAAACCCGTCTGACTGCTTTTCCGGACGGCAGGGAAAGGACGATGCTCCCCATTCTTTCCGGCTATACTGCCGAAGGAACGGACCTTGAAAAACTGGATTTCATGGCCTTCCGCGATATTGCATCGGAAATCCGCATCAATAGGGACGGATACTTTGATCTGGCAGGATTCTACCGTAAAAGCCGGAATTGTTCAGCTTATCTGCAAATCCGTTTCTATTCCGGGCATGAAGGAATTGCAACAGCATCCGTCATGATGAGCGATGGCGGAACAGGATGGATAGACGGAAAAAAAGTTCTGGAAATACCTTCCATCATGGAAGCAGAATATGCGGCGGGACTGTGGTTTGAAATCCCGGTCAAAAAAGGACATAATCACCTGATGCTCAAGGTAGACGACACAATTCCAACATACGATCACAGAGATGCCTGGGGAGCAAAAGCGCTGTTTTTCATTTAGTTTCAGGAATATGGCATAACTTCGTCAATGGTTGCTGCAACACCCTGCAACAGAAAGGAAAATACCATGAAAATCTGTTTTCCTGGCTGCGGTGCCGCCGATTTTGACTGGACAAACTACGGGAAAGAAGGCATTCTCGGCAGTACGGTTACTTTGCTGAACGATCATGTATTGCTGGATTGCGGTCCGACTGCAACTGCTTCAATGGAACGCTTCGGCGTATGCAGAAAAAGCATTGCAGCCATAGTCAATACCCACAGCCACAGTGATCATTTGAATATTGACGAAATCAGAAAAATTGCGGAGAACAGGAAAAAGGAGAAACTGTGATAATCTGACTTTCCCGTACAGCAGCAATAAGTGCGCATTTTCTCTGTTTCGGCATATTTTATAAGTTGAAAATGCTGACTATGACACAATATACGCCTGACATGGGGGCCGTTACGCCGCATATTCAATTTTTCATGCTTTCTGTCTCCTGATTCATCATGCAGCTGCAGCTTCCTTTCGGCAATTTCTCCCTTATATCCAGAACTTCCAGCAAAACTGCTTTTATATGGAGATTGGGAACGATCTGCGGATGCTCCACATAAAATGCGGCAAACTCACCGGGATTCCGCTGGAGATAGCAGTTGAAATACCAGTTAAGAACTTCCCCCACAGCACCGGACCTGGATATGCCTGCATTGCAATGAACGATCAACGGCAAGCGGCTGCCATCCGCAAATTCCAGAATCTTTACAGCATGGTCCCTGTTAAACAGCACCATGCCGCGGCTCGCCCGCACAATATCATCTACAGTTATGCAAAGCAGATTATCCCGGCGCATATTGGAAAACGGGGGCATCGCTGAAGCACCGCCGGATGAATTAAGCGAAATAATCCTGTGAGTTTTAAGCAGTTCCAATTCATCCGGCGTCCCCATACGTTCAGCAAAATAACATCTGGGAACCACTTTTATTTTCATAATTCGGCAGCTCCGTTTTTTAACGACTATTTATGTCTATAACATGATTATCCATTTCATATTCATCATAGTTCTTCTATTTTTTTCAAAGCCAGACGGAATCCTGTATCAAATTCATAATCACCACGCATATAATGCCTTAAAGCCGCAGAACGACAATTTTCAGACATGGAATAGGCTATATCAATGCATGAACCGCCCTTTGCCACGCAATATTCCGACCTATCCTTCTCATCCAGACGAATATCGCTGCACCATTCATAGACATTTCCATGCATATCATAAAAGCCACGGGGATTCGGCGCATATCTTCCCACAGGTCTGAGTTCACAAATGCTCCATCCACAAAATTCATCAATATCATTCACTTCAGGGCACCAGCAGATATCACCCAGGAAATCCTCCTCACGCTCATCATCACAATACTCCCTCCCATTGCTGAAGCCTGTTGTCGTTCCGGCTCTGCATGCATATTCCCATTGAGCTTCGGACGGCAGATCAAACTGATATCCATCGGGCAGCATTTTTCCGAACAGATCATTGACACGACGACAAAAATCCATGGCTTCATCCCGGGAAATCGTATTCATTGCACAGTGAGGCGCACAATAAAATGGAGAAGTCTTTCCGGTAACGAGCTGGTATTGCTCATGCGTAACAGGATATTTTCCCAACCAGAATCCGTGTTCAAGCGTAACTTCATGATAAATCTCTGATTCTTCCCGCCCCAATTCATTTTCCGGGCTGCCCATCATAAATGTACCAGGGTTACACCAGATCATTTCAAGTTCTATCCATTCAGGCAAATGAAGTACGCAATCAGAGCCTGCCGTAAAAGTATCGGAAGCAGTAAAACTTTCCATTCTTCTTATTGCCTGCAGCTGCTCAGACACAAAACCGGGAAGAAACTCTTCCGTAAAAAGACAACCGGCAAACTTTATGTTGTCATCTATAATGGGAAACATGACCATTTCCACAACTTTGTCCTTCAACCGCCTATAGTACTTATCAGGTGAAACCAGCTTGAGAAAAGGCAGCAGAGACCCATCCTGCCAGCTGTCAAATACAGAGAGCAAATCAAACTCACGCCAGAAACCATCCATATCGGAAACCGTTTTATTGGTTCTTTTGAATATAAAGGACGCCTTTGGTTGTATATTTTTTGAGATCATATCACATATTCTCCTGCTGCTTAAGTTTTCTGACCTGCATCAAAAGCCTGCCCAAATGATTGCAGCCCGGCCTGTCGGCGCAATGTTCGCAATGACAATTTCCCCAGAAGTTATCATGCCAGATATTGCCTTCGCACAATTCTTCATCTCCGGTAGCCAGTAACTTCCGCCTGTTCTCTTCAAAAGAAAACTTGTACAGCAGCAAATTGAGCATAATGTGCAATTTTATATCTTCCCAATTATCCACTTTCCGGATTTTCCTTGCCATTTTTTTGGCATCACCCGGTGTTTCAGCAGCCATAATGCGGGCTGCATCTTCAGGACAGGCCGCCTTGGCTGCCTGATAAAGATGTTCCACTGTTATAGAACTTTCCGGCAATATCCTTGCGTAATTGGACAAAAAAGCATATTCATGCATAAAACAATCGATCATAGCAGTCCCTCCCCTATACAAAATATCCCTATATGGCATTCAACGCTGCATAATAACTGAGTTCAATATATCCCAAATATGCTTCCAATTCCAGAAGCTGCAAAAATATAATTTGAGGCGTATCATCCTGCCGCCATGCCGCACTATTTCAGTATAAATAAAAAACAGGATTCCCTGAAAAACAGCACAGCCGCCGGACAGACACAGCAGCCGACGGCATTCATTTGCACGAAAACAGAATATACTTCATCCCGGGACAGCAGCAAGGCTGCCCGGAATCATACTCAATTATTTTCAATTCCGTATTTCACTTTTATGGAAAGCATATCTGCCGTGCTTGGACGATTTCCCGTAAAGTTGCCGCTTGCCTCCGTAGTAATACCATGAACAAAACCGCCTTCCGTGCCTATGACTTCAATGCTCTGCTCATCCGTGTCGATTATCACTTCTGCACTGACAGGATTTTCATATATCACCATATTGCCTATACATTCATATTGCTCGTACCATTCCTTTTCAGGGAAAAGACAATGGGGTTTCGGAATCCAGTTGAAAGTCGCGGAGTTCACATCCAGGCGCGGGACGCCGTCAATGACATCCATTCCGCTGCGGTGATAATGCCCGTTCAGGCAGAGAATGACCTGCCCGGGTTTTCCTTGTGATTCCCGTATTATCTGAGCTATTTCCTCCTTGCACTTCATACCGGCATTGGGATTCGGGACATATTCAACGGGCGCATGGCTGGCAAGGATACAGGGATAAGGCGAGTTCATGACAGTATCCCTGACCCACTGGATCTCCTCCGGAGGCATCCAGTCCCGGAAACTGCCGTGATCAAAATAATTCCTTTCAGAATAGTGGAAATATATCCCGGGGAAATCCCTGAACCAGTTTTCATCCATGATTACAAAACGGAAACCGCCGTGGTCAAAGAAATAATATCCGTTTTCCATTCCCATGGTCTTCAGCACAGTTTCATAGGAATCAATATCAAACTCATGATTTCCAAGCACAAAATAACCGGGAATGCTGAATTCCCTGTACTGTTTTATCAGTTCAGGGCATGCTGACGGCTTATGGGAGAAATCCCCCATGTGCAGCAGAAACTCGGAACCGCTTTCAAGAGCCCTTTTCTGTATCGCAGCCAGGCGTTCAGGAGCATCTGACTTGTACCATGCAGGATGATGGTGCAGATCTGAAAAAGCCGTAAACTTCAACTTGCTCATAATAAAATCCCTCTTTTAATAAAATCCCTCTTTGCAGCCGACTTTACATCAGTTGATTTCGTGTAATCCCAATGCAGCCGGAATTATGTTTTTTCATTACATTGCCTTTCAGCAATCCACATCAACCGGCATGTGCTGGCAGGAGCATCCTGCATCGCATGTCACAATTTCTCCGGTCATATTGCCGCTGTCTTCACTCGCCAGGAATGCAACTACATTTGCTACATCCCTGCCGGAAGCCTCCTTGCGTAATGGGCAGTTCAGGCGGCGACGGGCCTTTTTCTCCTCAGGCAATACATCCCAGCGTTCAGTATAAATATACCCGGGAGCACAGGCGTTGACGCGTATTCCCAGAGGCCCCAGATCCAAGGCAATGGCTTTCACCATGGAGTTTATGGC
>JAZURH010000268.1:0-2619 GCA_045606125.1 Lentisphaeria bacterium
CCGCTTTGAGCGTGTCGCGGCATTTACGGCAAGGTTCGGGTAAGTGGCAAAAAGTAGCAAAAAAAGCTCTTGTGAAGCGGTTTTGTGAAAAAAACTTCACAGAATTTTTGGCGAGAGTTGAAAAAATGGTCAGCGTTTTCACTTCTTCCCCCCATAAGGTAAGTTTGCAAGGTAAGAATTTTGAGGGTAAATTTTCCAGACAAAAATGGGGGCTGATAAAAACACGCTCCGTTTTCGTAACTTCCCCCATGCGCAGGTTCGGTGCAAAAACAAGACTTTGTTAATAATCAAACACTTACAAAAAGAACCTTGATTTTTACACTTTTCAGAAAAACTCAGAAAAGAGACAGATTTCAGACAAAATCCGGGGCAAAACGGTCTGATTTCAGCATCTTGCGTGTGTTTCTTACACACTGGCAGAAATATTGTAATACCCTTTGACTCAACGAGTTTTACAAAATAATAGCAAGGATGATTTTTTCAGGTAGATTAAAAGAGGGATAAAAAAAATGGCGGAGAGACAGGGATTTGAACCCTGGGTAGGCTATGCCTACAACGGTTTTCGAAACCGTCGCCTTCGACCACTCAGCCACCTCTCCGCTGAATAAAAACATGCCTTTAATATGGCATATCAGTACGATTTGGCAAATGAAACTGGCATAAAATGATCTTAAAAGAGGCAACAGGTCTTGTTTTGCCGCAAGAGCAATCTATATTCACATTTGTTAAGCGGAGTTATTTCAAATGCAAGATCATACATTAGTTTCAATTATAGTCCCTTGCTACAATGTTGACAAGTATGTTCAGCGCTGTATAGAGAGCATACTTTCCCAGAGCATGGGAAATCTTGAGTGCATTGCAGTGGATGATTGCTCATCGGATTCAACAAGGACTGTTCTTGACAGTTTTGAAGATCCGAGACTGCAGGTGCTGCATCTGCAGAATAATGGCGGCGTGTCAAATGCCCGCAATATTGGAATTTCCGCAGCTAAGGGGGAGTGGCTTATGTTTGTAGACGGTGATGATTTTCTGCCAGTCGATGCAGTGGCGATCCTGCTTGATATGGCGGAGGCTGATCCGGATATAGTGCTTGCCGCTGCCAATGCCAGACATTATTCTGAAGATGGACTTGTACCCGGGCGCATACATTTCAAAAAGAAAGGAAAAATTATTTTTTCACCTGGTGAGTCTCCTGAGAAGTTTCTTGAATATCAGGAGCATTTCAATAATTGCTGTTTCAAGCTTTTCAAGAGAAGCGGCATGGGGCGTTTTGCAGCCGATCTTAAATACGGCGAAGATACTCTGCTATGCCACAGATATGTGCTTGAAAAACAGGGAAAGGTATATCTGGATTATGGAGCAGAGGTCTATTGTTACCGTCAGATACCGTCCTCTTGCATACATTCCGCATCCGTTGCGCGCAGGCTTCACGATCTTGAACACATAGTCACTGAACTTGATGAAGTCGTGTCTGAAATGAAGTTTCCTGTTCCTGTCACGGATAAAAAGGCTGCTGAATACATGTGGGTCATGAAAAAGTATTCAACTGGCAGGGAGAATGCCGCATCATTGCTGGCAACGGCAAGAAAAAGCAATTTTTATTCCAGACATCTTGTCCCAGCTTTGAAGCGGGGAAAATTTAAGCACAGGATATTGCTGTGGCTTATTGAGCACGGCATGGAGTGGACTTTCAGATTTTGGTAGCGTATTCCGGTTTCAGTCGATCCCTGTAGGGAAATGCCTTTAGCAGATCTTCTGCCATTGCTGCAGGCGGGAAAACAGCGTTCTCCAAGGCTGAATCCGCATATACTTTTTCATCCAGCAATTCATCAGTCGTGAGATTTGCCGGAACACTGTTCCTGTAACTCAGATAGTAGTCCTCGAACTTGAAGTCTCCTCCTATAATTCTGTCCGAAAGTATTATCCGTCGTGCTGGTATTCCGTATGCTTCGGCAAGAATTATGCCATGCAGTGAACTTGATATTATTGTTTTGCAGCGGCACAGCCTGTCTATGAAGTCCCGCCAGTTTCCATAATTTTTTAAATCAAGTAAAGTTCTTCCGGCAGCCCGCCATTTTATTGCGAAATCAGTACTCTGGTCTGTGATATGGGGAATGAATCCCACATCGATGTTTTTTTCAATGTCAGGTCTGTATATCTTGGGAAGGATAATGGCCGGGTCACCGAATATGTCCGGGCAGGGAATGCCAAGCCGACCAAGTTCCGCCTTTGTGCGAGGACCCCTTACTGCGCAAATGCGCTTTGGATGACTTACTTTCTGCGGTATGTCAATGAGACCGCTTCCCCAGATGGTGGCTCTCTCCGTGGAGTTCTTTTCTATAATGCTGCCGATCACCAGAAGAAAATCCGTTTTGCTTTTGAACAATCTGTAGTTGCGTGGAATTATCCTGCAGCCTGTAAGTTCGTGCAACAGTGGAAAATTAAGGTCATCTCCAAGATTGTGGTCGACAAAAACTGAGCGCTCCACATTGTAGTTCAGGCATCCGTCTATAATTATAGCCTTGCCAGGATGCAGTGTTTCATAGACAAGATTACTCAGCTGCAGGCGTACCTTATGCAAAGTAGACTTCAGGCTCATAGTTCTTAGCAAAACGCCGT